>JBHIBW010000031.1:0-13777 GCA_046759265.1 Thermoplasmata archaeon | reverse complement strand
CCTTGGGCTCAAGACCCTGGGCATCGCTGCCATCCTTGCGGAATCCTTCGCCCGGATCTTCTATCGGAACAGCATCAACGTCGGACTTCCCGTGGTCGAGTGCCCTGGCATTTCGGACGCGACTGAGGAGAGAGAGATCCTCGAACTCCGTCTCGCGGACGGCGTCGTTCGGGTGGCTTCGGGTGAAGAGAAGGCGATCGCGCCTTTCCCTCCTCACGCCCTCGAGATTCTTGCCGCCGGAGGGCTGATTCCTAGACTGAAGCAAGAGGCGGCCGAGAAGGGGGAGCGTTAGGGCCCATTCTGAAGCTCACCTAAACGGCCGCCAGTCGAGAGACTAATCTTCCTCTTCTTCCGCCTCGGCCTCTGCCTTTTCCACCAGTGCCTTCTCTTCGGGCGTCAGCTGCTGTGTCTGAATCCCCAAATCGCTTGCGGCCGCCGCAACGTCTTCATCGCTGAGTTCTTCGACCGACTTCCCGGTGCTCTCCTCGACTCGCTTGGCATCCTCCTCGCTCATCTTTTGGGAGGAACCCGCCGCCACCTGTCCGTCTGCCGTCTTCATCCGGCGCCGCATTCGCCGCTTCATTCGTCGCCGCGTTCGTCTCCGTCCTCTCCGCCGTCCACGTCTCCGAAAGCCACCTGCCATGTCTCCTTCCCCGCGAGGCCGAGGTAAACGGGCTAATTTGAACCTGACCTGAGAGGGGATACCATAGCAGGGTTGAGGAAGTGGATCTGAGAGTTCCTCCACCCCTCTACTCGGATACGGCCCCCGCGAGGAAGAAAAGCCCGCCAGCAATCATCGCCAAAAACCCTGCATCAAACGCAAATCCCGCAATGAATGCGAGGATCGCCGTAAGGGTGAGCCCCAGCGTAGCCCCCATTCCCTGTCGCCGTATGCGATAACCGAGGATGATGGCCACGAAGGCGGCGCCCGCCACCACGTTCGTGGCGATAAAAGGAGCGAGGGTGTTCCAGGGGGAGACAGTTCCCTGCGCTTCAACTTCCGCCTCCATTGCGGCAATGGAGGTCGGGTAGACCGAGAGAGGGAGCGACGCCAACAAGACCACGGCTCCTACGATCGCTAGACTCCCCGCAGAGCGGGCCCAGACTTTCCCCGAGCCCGAGGACACCTCCGGTGCGCCCATGCCGTCCTCCCCGAGCAAGTCCGTATCTGCTGGTCATTCCAAAAAGGCTCGGTTCCGCGAAGCAGCGCTCAGGGAACTGTGGCCAGGCCCCGGCTTGGGCCGGCGCGCCGGGAACGCTTAAGTAGCCACGTCCAAGTCTTCGAAGGGTGGGCCTCAAGATCGTGGTCCTGGCCGGGGACGGCATCGGCCCCGAGGTCATCCGCGAGGCCATCAAGGTTCTCAAGGCGGTGGAAAATGCCTACGGCTTGGACTTTGAACTCGTGCCCTACCCCGCCGGGGGCAAGCACTACCTGGAGACGGGGGAGGAGTGGCCCGACGGCGCCTTCGAATCGAGTCGAAGAGCGGATGCCATCCTACTCGGGGCCGTGGGCTACCCCGGCGCGGAACTTCCCGATGGAAACATCGCCGGGGCCGGGGTCGTCTTCGGCCTCCGGTTTGGCCTCGACCTCTACGCGAACGTCCGTCCGGCCAAGCTGTACCCCAAGGTGAAGCATAGGGTCCACGCTCGCTTTCGCAAGATCTGGGATGCGGAGAAGGTGGACTTCGTCATCATTCGTGAAAACACCGAAGGCCTCTATCCACCCATTCGGGGCGTGCTGGAGCGGGGTGGCGTCCAGGAGCTGGCCGTGGACAACCGTGTGACCACGCGGAAGGGGGCCGAGCGGGTCATCCGTTTCGCCTTCGAGAAAAGCCTCAGACGAGAGGGGGCGCCGGAGGACAAGAAGCGGCGCGTCACCTGCGTCGACAAGAGCAACGTCATGGACGGCGACCGTCTCTTCCGTCGAATCTACGACGAGGTTGCGGAGGAGTACCCCGGCGTGGAGCGGGACTACGCCTACGTCGACGCCTTCATGCAGTGGATGATTCGGACGCCGGAGGCGTATGACGTCGCCGTCATGAGCAACATGTTCGGGGACATCGCCACCGACCTCGCCTCGGTGCTACAGGGAGGCATGGGCTTGGCCGCCGGGGGGAACGTGGGAGACGAGCACGCGATGTTCGAGCCCATCCACGGCAGTGCACCCAAGCACGAGGGCAAGGATCGGGCGAACCCGGTTGCCGCCATCCTGGCCGTGCAGATGATGCTCGACTGGCTGGGGGAAAGGAAAAGCAACCCGGCCCTAAGCCAGGCCTCTGATACGGTGGAAGCAGCCGTGGAGGCGGTGCTTCAGGAGGGAAAGTACCTGACCCGAGACCTGGGCGGCAAGGCGAAGGGCAGCCAGGTGGGGGATGCCCTGGCCCAGCAGGTCACTGCTCTGGCCTCCTCCCAAGAATGAGATCCGCGGCCTCCCGAAGGCTGGGTGCGGTCAGGTCGGGGTTGGGGACGCCGACGTCTAGGGTTCCCGCGTACCGATTGATCCAGCCCGCCATCATTCCGGTCCGCTTCGCCCCCAACACGTCGTCCGCGGAGTCACCCAGGTGGAGAGCTTCCTCTGGTCGGGACCCTGCCCTCTGCAAAGCCTCCTGAAAGATCCCCCTGTGGGGCTTGTAGGTCCGGGTCTCTTCCGAGGTTACGAGTACGGCGAACCGGGATCCCAAGCCGGAGCGACGGAGGAGGGACTGCAACATGTCCACATCGATGTTGGACACGATGCCGAGGTCAAACTCTTCCAGGGCGCCGAGGGTCTCCGATGTCTCCGGATACGGGTCCGTTTCCGCCCAGGCCTCGAGGAGCTGTTGGGTGTGCGCCGCGGCGTCGTCATCGACGCCCCATTCCAGGAAGAGGGAAGCGAGGGCCATCCGGGTCGCCTCCCGCACGGGGACGAAGTCCTCGAAGGCGATCTGGTAGCTGCGGTCCCACCAAACCTGGGCGAGGTCCTCCGGCGCCAAGGTGAGGTTGTTGCGCGTCACGATGCCCGTCATCACGCCGGGGTCCGCCACACCCTCCGACTGGAAGAGGGTCCCGAAGGCGTCAAAGGTGATGAGCCGGGGTCGTCGAAGGGGCAACGTCAGGTCTCCTGCGCCATGTCTTGGATGCGAGGGATGACCTCCTTGGCGAAGAGGTCAAGGGATTCAATCTCCCACGCGTCGGGGAAGTAGATCACGAAGTAGGTTACGCCGACCTGCAGGTACCGTGCCAGCGAGGTGGCAATCCCCTCCGGATCCCCCACGAGGGCCCGGCCTTCGTAGTCCTGGACATTCTGGTGGAGCCGCTTCGCGAATTCCTCGGCCTTGCCGTGGGCCTCGGAATGGTCCTCGGCGATGACGACACTCCGGTTGTGGCTCCGCTCCACCTCGGCGGGATCCCGTCCGACGGCTCGACAGTGCTCATCGAGGATCTGGGACTTCCGCTCAAAGGCGGTCGGGTCGCCGAAGAAGTTGGACCGGTCGGCCCACTTGGCCACCGACCGAAGGGTGAGCTGCTCGCCTCCCCCACCGATGGTGATGGGAGGGCGAGGTTCCTGCACCGGCTTCGGGTCGCAGTAGGCTCCCGCCAGCTGGTAGTACTTCCCGTCGAATTCGACCTGCTCCTCCTCCCAACAACGACGAACGATCTGGATGGCCTCGTCCATCATCCCGATGCGGACAGCCGGGGAGGGAAACGTGTACCCGTATCCCCGATACTCGTGCTCGTACCAGCCCGCGCCCAGTCCGAATTCCAGTCGGCCCTTGGAGAGCACGTCCACGCAAGCCGCCATCTTCGCCAACAGCGTCGGATTCCGGTAGCTGTTCGCCGTGACCATCTGCCCGATGCGCAGTTTCTGCGTCAGGGCCGCGATGGCGGTCGTCATGGTCCAGCACTCGAAGACCGGTACGGGGCCCGGAGAGGGAACGGGGTGGAAGTGGTCGTAGAACCAGCCCGAGGCGTAGCCGAGACGTTCCAGGGCGCGCGCTGTCTCTACGATGAGATCGTACCGCTCCTCCGGCCTGGCCTCCTCGGGCAGGTCGTAGATCCACCCCTGGGGGATCATCGCCCCAACGGTGATGTCCGCCATGTCCACGGCAACGGGGGTGCCGCTTAAGCCCCTTGGTCCCTAGGGATTCGGAGGTTCCTCTTCCTTCCCCGCGATCTCCGAAAGCTCCTCCCGCTGCTCCCGGAGGTTCCAAGGGTCCTCGGCGTACACGTCCTCAAGGAGGGCCGTCCATGGCGGGGGCCCCGAAGCCTCCGCCAGCTTGATCGCATCCGAGATCTCCTGGTCCACCTTCATCTGGAGGTCGTCTTCCTGCACGTCGTCCATGACGCCGCGATTCCGGAGGTAGACGCGGAGACGTTCGAGGGGGTCCTTCGTCCGCCACTTCTTGACCTCCTCCTCGTCCCGGTATCGGCTCGGGTCGTCGGCGGTGGAGTGGGGGCCGATCCGGTAGGTGACCGCCTCGATGAAGGTGGGTCCCTTCCCTGCCCGCGCCAGATCCACCGCGCGCTTGGTGGCCGCATACACCGCGAACACGTCGTTGCCATCGACCCGGACCCCCGGGAAGCCGTAGGCTTTGGCCTTGATGTGCAGGGTCTTGGTGGCGGTCTGCGCCGAGACGGGGACGGAGATGGACCAGTGGTTGTTCTGGCAGAGGAAGACCACGGGGGGTTGGAAGACCCCCGCGAAGTTCATGGCGACGTGGAAGTCCGAAGTGGAGGTCCCCCCGTCCCCCACGTAGGCCATCACCACCGCGTCGTCGCCCCGATGCTTGGCGGCCATGGCGGTCCCGACGGCCTGGGGCAGCTGGTTCCCTACGACGCTGGACCAGGAGACGATGTTGGATCCGCGGTAGGCGTAGTGGCAGGGCTGCATGTGGCCCTTCAGGACGTCGTCGGCGCTCCCCATGAGCTGGGCGAGATACTTCGTGAGGGGGTATCCTCGCAGCAGGGCGGCGCCTCCCTGGCGGAGCGCCGGATAAATCCAATCCGGGTCCTTCAAGGCGAAGGCGCTTCCGATGACAGAGGCCTCTTCGCCCGTCGTCGTCCCGTAGAATCCGATGCGCCCCTGGCGCTGGAGCGCCATCATTCGATCGTCCAGCAGCCGCAGCTGGAGCATGTGGCGGTACAACGTCCGGAGGTTCGCGTTGGTCAGGCTGGGAGTCTTGCCCTTGACGGCCCCCGAGGGGGTGAGAATCTGGAAGGGTTCCTTGGCCAAAGGGGTCTCAGGCGCGCTAGGCCCGCTCGTTCCTTAAAGGTTCCGCGGGCGCGCTACGAGGTCGGAAAGTAGATTATGGCCGGGGTCAGATGTGGAGTTGATGCCGCCCCGGGACCCACCCGACACCCCCTTGAAGGCCCTGGCCGAGGTGGCCCGCGGGCTCGCTGCCACGCGAAGCCGACTCCAGAAGCGGGAGATTCTCGTAGAGTTCCTGTCGGGCCTGCAGGGGGACGAGGTGGCCCCCACGGTCCTTCTCCTAACGGGACGGGTCCTGCCCGAATCGGAGGAGCAGCCCTTGAATCTAGGATGGGCGATCGTGAGCCGTGCGTTGGAGGCTTCGGGGCAGGCGACCCTGCTCGCCGAGAAACTGACGATTCTCCAGGTGCATCGCGCCTTCCATGAGATCGCCCGGGTCCATGGCAAGGACTCCGTGCGGAAGAGGCGAAGGCTCCTGCAGGCCCTCCTCGCGCAGGCCTCCGAGCCGGAGAAGGAGTTCCTCCTGCGGGCCATCGGCGGCGAGATGCGCATTGGCGTCAACGAAGGGGTCATGTTGGAAGCCCTCGCCGACGCCTCGGGCGCGGACCTCCCGATCGTCCGGCGCGCCAACATGTTCCTAGGTGACTTGGGAGAGACGGCGCATCTCGCCCTGTTGGGAGGGCCGGACGCCCTCGCGGCGCAGGAGCTCCGCCTCTTCACACCGGTCAAACCCATGATGGCCGAGATGGCCGAGGACTTGGAGGAGGTGTTCGGAGAGCATGTGGATGGCACGGCCTTGGAGTACAAGCTGGACGGCGCGCGCATCCAGATCCATCGGAGCGGGGATGTCATCCGCGTCTTCACCCGTCGTCTTACTGAGGTGACGGAGAGCCTGCCGGATGTGGTCTCTTGGGGGAGGACCTTCTCGAACGGGGACCTGCTCGTCGAAGGCGAAGTCGTCGGGTTAGGTGAGGGCGATCGACCGCTGCCGTTCCAGGATCTGATGCGGCGGTTCCGGCGGATTCATGACGTGGACGCCTTAGTGAAGCGGATCCCCCTTCGAATGTATCTGTTTGACGCGCTTTTGGTCGATGGAACCCTCCTCATCGACGAGCCCTACGAGGAGCGCTGGACCCGACTGGCCGAGGTCACTCCCGAACGTTTTCTCGTCCCGCGGCTCGTCCGGCCCACCCTCGAGGAGGGACAGGCCTTCTTTGAGGAAGCCTTGGAGGCGGGCCACGAGGGGCTGGTGGCCAAGGATCTCCAGAGTCCCTACACGCCCGGGAAGCGGGGGAAGCGGTGGTTCAAAGTCAAGCCCTCGGACACCCTCGACGTGGCGATCCTCGCCGCGGAGTGGGGGCACGGTCGCCGCCAGGGATGGCTGAGCAATTACCACCTTGGCGTCCGCGATGAGGAAGGCGGCTTCGCGATGGTCGGGAAGACCTTCAAGGGACTGACGGACGAGGAATTTCGGGAGATGACCGTCCGGCTTCTCGAGCTCAAGGTGGAGGAGAATCGGTACGTCGTGACGGTGCAACCCCAGGTCGTGGTGGAGGTCACGCACAACGAGATCCAGCGGAGCCCACAGTATAAATCGGGGTTCGCCCTTCGTTTCGCTCGCATCACCCGCATCCGAGACGACAAGTCTTGGGAGGACGTCGACACCCTCGCCGGCCTCGAGTCGCGGTACCGGAAGCAGTTCGAGCGCAAGGGCAAGTTGCGGGACGCGTGATCAGTTCGGTCCCCGTGGGACGCTAGAGAAGATTGGATGGACGAAACACCGGAGACCCCCGCACGAGGCCCACCTGGTGGCATGACGCAAGGGGTCCAGACCCTTCTGGGCGACCCGAAGAAGGCCATCATCCGCCTCGCCCTTCCCATGATCGCGGCCTTCTCGCTCCAGACGATCTACAACTTCGTTGACGCGATCTGGGTCGCGGGCCTCGGCCCCGACGCCCTGGCGGCGGTCGGGTTCTTCTTCCCCTTCTACTTCATCGCCCTGGCCATCGGCCTGGGGATTGGCACGGGCGGCGGCGCGGCCATCTCGAGACGGATCGGAGCCCGAGACCGAGAGGGGGCCGGTCTGGTGGGATCGCACACGTTCGTGCTCATGCTGCTCTCCTCCCTCGCCCTGGCGATTCCCTTCTTCATCTTTGCCGCGCCTCTCTTCGCGGCCATCGGGGCGGGCGGGACCACCGGTCTCGTTGTGGCCTACGGACAGATTCTCTTTGCGGCCACCCCGATCATCTTCTTTACCAGCGTCGGAAACGCGATTCTCCGGGCCGAGGGGGACGCGCGGCGTGCGATGTACGCCATGGCCTTCGGGGCCGTGCTGAACATCGTCCTGGACCCGATCTTCATCTACACCCTCGGCCTCGGCGTTGCGGGGGCGGCCTGGGCGACCGTCGTGAGCATGGTGGCCACCTCCATCCTCATGGTCAACTGGCTCTTCCTACGCCGGGATACCTACGTCCACTTCGCTTTCCGAGGCTTCCGTTTCCAGGGGGCCATCCTGCGGGACATCCTCCGTGTCGGGCTCCCCGCCTCGGTCATGTTCCTCACCATGTCCTTCGCCATCCTTACGCTGAATCTCATCGTGGTGAACGTGGACAGCACGGACGGCGTCGCTGTGATGACCGCCGGTTGGCGCGTCCTCACCCTCGCCCATCTGCCCGTTTTCGGGTTGAGCACGGCGGTCGTGTCCGTGATTGGGGCCAGCTACGGCGCTCGCATGTATGGGAAGCTGAAGACGGCCTATCTCTACGGGATTCGCGTGGGATTGTACATGGAGATCCCCGCGGCCATCGCAATCTTCGTTTTCGCGGGACCCCTTGCGGCCCTCTTTACCTGGTCGGCGGCCTCGGCCGGCATCACGGAGGACATTATCCTCTTCCTGCTGATCACCGCCCCGTCGGTGCCTTTCATGGCCATCGCCGTCCCGACCTCGACCATGTTCCAAGGGACCGGCCGAGGCAACAGCGCGCTGCTCGTGACCCTGTTCCGGACGGTGATCCTGATGCCTCCCCTCGCTTACTTGTTCGCGGCGACGCTCGGCGTCGGCCTGACGGGGGTCTGGTGGGGCATCCTCGCGGCCACCTCCGTGGGCGCGACCGTGGCCCTCATCTGGGGTCGGGCGTACGTCAACGCCCTCGTCGCTTCCGAGGTGGCTCGGCCGGAAGAGCGACCCGCCGAGGCCTCCTAGGTGCCAGGGGAAATCCTTTTACTCCGCCCCGCGTGAAATCACGGGATTCCCATGGAGCCGAGAGCCATCTGGTCCGGGGCCATCCAGTTCGGCCTCGTGAACATCCCCGTCAAGCTGTACGTGGCGACGATGCGGAAGAACGTCTCCTTCCGCAGCCTCCATCCGAAGTGCGGACAGCCCCTCAAGCGGCCCTACTTCTGCCCCACCGACGAGGAGCAGGTCGAGTACAAGGAGGTCGTCAAGGGGTACGAGTACACGAAGGACAAGTACGTCACCTTGACCAACGACGACTTCGAGAAGGTGCCCCTCAAGAGCAGCAAGGCCCTCGAGGTCCTCGGGTTTGTGGAGCGGGAGGAGGTGGATCCCCTCCTTCAGGACTCCAGCTACTACCTGGGGCCCACGGAGCTGAGCGCGAAGCCGTTCGAGCTGTTCCGCCAGGCCCTGGATCTCACGAACCGCGTGGCCCTCGCCCAGGCAGCCATCTGGAAGAAGGAGCAGGTGGTCTCGCTGCGCCCCCACGGAGAGGACCTGGTCATGTCCACCCTCTTCTACGAGGACGAGGTCCGGCCCGCGCCGAAGGTGCCCTTGGAAGAGCCAGTGAAGATTTCGAAGGCGGAGCTCAACCTGGCCTTGGACCTGGTCAAGGCCCAGGCCATCCCCTACGACATGAGCCAGTACTCGGACCACTATCGGGAGGCCCTCCTGGAGGTCATCAAGGCCAAGGTCGAGGGGAAGGAGGTCGAAGCCCCGGTGGTGGAGACCCACGAGACACCGGAGGACCTCATGGCAGCCCTGAAGGCCAGCCTCCAGGCCGTCGAGAAGACCACGTAACATGCCCCTTCCTCGCGGCCCCATCCGGCCCATGCTGGCCTACTCGAGGGACGAGCCTTTCGACTCGGACGAGTTCTCCTTCGAGGTCAAGTGGGACGGCACCCGCACCGTGGCCTGGGCGGGGGAGGGCGACCGCCGTTTCCAGAATCGGCGTCTGCGCAGCATCGCGTACCGTTACCCGGAGATCGAGCCCGAGGTGAACGGTCCCGCCATCCTGGACGGCGAGATCGTTGTCATGGACGGGGGGAAGCCCTCGTTCGCCCGGCTTCAGCAGCGAGAGCACGTGAGCGAGGGGTTTCGGGCGGGCCTCCTGGCCGAGCAGCTCCCGGCCACCTACGTCGTGTTCGACATCCTCCATTGGAAGGATCGTAGCCTCGTCAAGCTGCCTCTGGAAGAGCGGCGCGCCGTCCTCGAGGAGGTCGTCACGCCCAACGAGCACGTGTACCTCAGCGAGCCCATCCGGAAAACCGGCGTCGCCCTGTTCGGGGTCGCGAAGGAACGGGGCCTGGAAGGCATCATGGCGAAGAAGCTGGGGACCCCCTACGAGCCGGGGAAGCGGGTCGACTATTGGTTGAAGATCAAGACCTACGTGCCGCAGAACTGCGTCGTCGCCGGCCTTTCGATCGGCACCGGATGGCGGGAACCGTACTTCGGCGCCCTCATGCTCGGTGCGTACCACGAGGGGGAGCTTCGGTTCATCGGACGGGTCGGGACGGGCTTCGACCAGGCCAGACTGGAGGAGATCGAGGCCCTGGCCCGCCCGTTCAAGGACGCCAACCCGTTTCCGGAGGAGCCGGAGGGCGAGCCGGTGAAGTATTGGATGAAACCGGCCCTGGTGACCGAGGTCAAGTACCTGGAGTTTACCTCGGAGGGGAAGTTGCGCGCGCCCGTGTTCCTTCGGATTCGTCCCGATCTGAAGCCGGCGGACTGCGTCCTCCCCGATCGCTATCCTCGGAACTAGTTAATATCCGCGCGGGCTTGGCTCGCGGGAGGGAGGCGATGCGGGTCGCAGACGTGAAGCGCATTTGTGTCCTGGGTGCGGGGACCATGGGGGCGGGGATCGCCCAGACGTGCAGCGTGGCCGGGTTCTCCGTGGCCATGCGGGACCTGACCGAGGAGTTCGTGGAGGGCGGCTTTCAGCGGATGCGGGCCCCCCTTGAGAAGCGGGTGGCCCGCGGAAAGATGACCCAGGAGGAGGTGGAGGCCATCCTCGGACGCATCGAAGGATTCACCTCCCTGGAGGAGGCCCTCACCGGGGCGGACGTCGTCCTCGAGGCCGTTTTCGAGGACATGGGGGTGAAGAAGGAACTGTACGAAGAGGTCTCCCGCCTCGGCCCCCAGGACGCGGTTTTCGCCTCCAATACCTCCTCCCTGAGCATCACGGAGATGGCCGCCGTGACGGATCGACCGGACCGCGTCGTGGGGATGCACTTCTTCAACCCCGCCCCGGTCATGAAGCTCGTTGAGGTGATCCGGGGATCCGAGACGTCCGAGGACACCGTCGCCTTCGCCATGGAGCTCTCCCGCAAGCTCGGGAAGGAACCGGTGGAGGTGAAGGAGTCCGCCGGCTTCGTCGTCAACCGCCTCCTCGTCCCGATGATGAACGAGGCGTTCAACCTCCTCCTCGAGAACGTGGCGTCGGCCGAGGACATCGACAAGTCCATGAAGCTGGGCACGAACATGCCCATGGGCCCCTTCGAGCTCGCGGACTACACGGGGCTCGACGTGGGCCTGGCCGTCATGGAGGTCCTCCAGCGCGAGTCGGGGGACCCGAAATTCCGCCCCAGCCCCCTCCTCCGCCAGCTGGTCCGGGCGGGCCGGTTGGGTCGCAAGACGGGACGCGGGGTCTACGACTACGGGGGCGGATAGGACGCCCCCCTCCTCCGTCCGACTGGAGGAAGACGAGGGCATCGCCACCGTGATCCTGGATCGGCCCGAGGCGCTCAACGCCCTCAATACGGAGATGCTCGAGGAGCTCCGGGACGTCCTTCGGGAGGTCGCTCGTCGCGACGACGTGCGGGTGGTGATTCTCATAGGGGCCGGGGAGCGTGCCTTCGCCGCGGGCGCCGACATCCGAGAAATGGCGGACCAGCGACCCTGGGAAACGCGTCGGTACGCGGCCCTGGGGCACGAGGTGGCCCGCCTCCTGGAGCGTATGGGCAAACCGGTCATCGCCGCGCTCAATGGGTACGCCCTGGGAGGCGGGAGCGAGCTGGCCCTGGCCTGCGACATCCGGATCGCCTCAGAGGACGCGCAGATCGGACAGCCGGAGGTGAAGCTGGGGATTCCCCCCGGGTTCGGCGGCAGTCAACGTCTCACCCGCCTCGTCGGACGGGGTCGGGCCTCCGAGCTCATCTTCCTGGGCGAGCCGGTCACCGCGAAGGCGGCCGAGCAGATGGGCCTGGTGAACCGGGTGGTCCCCGCCGATCGGCTCCTCGAGGAAGCCAAGGCGTGGGCCCGTCAGATGCTGGATAGGGGCCCCCTGGCCCTCAGATTGGCCAAGGCGGCGATCCATCAGACCCAGGAGACCGGCCTCTCGGCCGGGTTGGAATATGAGGTGGAGCTCTTCAGCCTGGCCTTCGCCACCGAGGACCAGGACGAGGGCATGAAGGCCTTCCTGGCGAAACGAAAACCCGAGTTCGAGGGGAGCTGATCAGGCGCTAGACTCGAACTCCTCTTGGAGGTCGATGATGATCTGCTCGAGCACCTCTTCGAAGGTTGAGCTCCGGTACTCGCGAACCCCTCCGAGTTCGCTCTGCACGCGGGCGATGTAGGTGCTGGAGCTCTTCAGAAACTCCACATTGCAGAGGGATTCTTCGACCATCGGCCCTCGCCCCTTTAAATAGGGTGACCTCCGCCCCACCTGTCAAATGGGAACCCTATTTAAGCGTTGTTCTGTGGTTGCCAAATCGCACACAATCGGACAGGGAGGCCTCCCCAGCCCCGTTGCTTAACCCCACCTCACGCGCCGAGCCAGTAACCTTTATCTACGGAAGGGAGGGTCATCTCGCCTGAGCTTCCCCCCGGAGCGGGCATGATGGGGAACATTCGACCAACCTACATTAAGCGAGTCGCCCTCGAGCTGATCCGGCTCCACTCGGATCGATTCACCGAGGACTTCGAGGCGAACAAGCACACCGTGCAGGAGCTGACGGACGTCCGCTCATCCACCATGCGAAACCGAATTGCAGGATACGTCACACGCCTGAAGCGGGCCCAGGAGACGTGAGCGCAGCGAATCGACGATTTGGGGCGGGCCCGTGAAGGACGCGATTCGGACCAAAGAGCTGACGCGGGTTTTCGGCGGAAAGAAACGCCGCCTTCGACCGCGGGACGCCCCGGAGAAGCGGGTGACGGCCCTCGACCGGGTGGACACCCAGGTGGACGAAGGGGAGCTTTTTGGGCTCCTCGGCCCGAACGGGGCGGGCAAGACCACCCTGATCAAGATTCTCGCCACCCTCCTCCTCCCGACCTCCGGCTTGGCCACGGTCGCTGGATACGACGTCACGAAGGATCCCTACCCGATTCGCCAGCGCATCAACATGGTCTCCGGGGGGGAGACGAGCGGATACGGCCTGCTCACGACCCGGGAAAACGTCTGGATGTTCTCCCAGTTCTACGGGATCCCGTCCAAGGTCGCGAAGGCGGAGATCGACAGGCTGCTTGAGGAGTTCGAGCTGTGGGACCGCCGGGACGCCAAAGTGCGCACCCTCTCCACCGGCGAGCGTCAGAAGATGAACATGGTTCGGGGGTTCGTGACGGATCCAGACATCATCTTCCTTGACGAGCCCACCCTGGGGCTCGACGTCACCGCCGCCCGGGCGATCCGCCAGTTCATCCGGGGGTGGATTCAGGACAACGCGGCCAAAACTGTTCTCCTCACGACCCACTATATGATGGAGGCGGACGAGCTGTGCGATCGAATCGCCATCATCGACCACGGCAAGATCCTGGCCTGCGACACCCCGGAGCGCCTCAAGGCCATGGTGAAGCACGACGTCACGGTCAAGCTGGAGACGGATCGGCTGAAGGACCCGAAGGCCTTCGACGTCATCGACGGCGTGCAGAACTTCGCGGTCAAGGAGCGGGCGCAGACCAACAGCACGTCCCTCACCTTCATCCTGGAGGATGACGCGCCCATCGGCGACATCATGTCGGAGGTCCTGAAGCAGGGGAGCAAGGTCCAATCCATGCAGAAGATCGACCCGACGCTGGAGGAGGTCTTCATCAGCCTCGTCGGGAGAGGGCTGGAGTGAACCGCGAGGACACCCGGGTCAGCAACCCCCTCGTCCTGAACTTCCGGGCCTTCATCGGACGGGCCTACCCTCGCATCATCGGGACCCATCGGGAGCTTAGCTGGATCTTCTTCAACACGGTCCTCCCCCTGCTCACCATCGCGGCTTACGTATACATCTACACGGCCCTGGAGGTCCCCCAATTCATCGGGTTCGTCATCCTCGGCGGCACGATGGTGGCCTTCTGGATGAACGTGCTTTGGGCGATGGCGGCCCAGCTGTACTGGGAGAAGGAGATCGGGAACCTCCAGCTCTACATGA
>JBHIBW010000030.1:0-14122 GCA_046759265.1 Thermoplasmata archaeon | reverse complement strand
CGTGACCTTCCATGACGCTCCCTGAGCCTGCTCCGTCGAGTGCGAAACTTCGCGTGATCTGGATTGCCGCCCTGCTGCTAGGTTCGGGCCTTCTGCTCATTCTGGCGGCTCCTGCCTCGGCGAGCGACGGGTTCTACGTCGGTCCCCATACGGACCGGGGGGTGGACACCGACGGGGACAACCGGTTCAACCTCCTCGAGGTGAACGTCACCGTGAGCGTCACGGTCGGAGGCGCCTTTACGGTCGAGGGGACCCTCCTTGACTCGGCAAACTTCACGTTCATCACCGCCAACTCCACGCTCTTCGTCGGAGGCGTCGGGCTCCACGTCGTGACCCTCAACTTCGAGGGACCGGACATCTACGCCTCCCGGATTGACGGCCCCTATCGGGTGGTTCTGGATCTCTGGAACGACATGTTCATGTGGGTGGACGGGGACGTCCACCTCACGGGTCCCTACAGCCACGTCGCCTTCGGCCCGATCTTCGCCTTCACGCCGCCCCACGCCGACACGGGATTGGACACGGACGGCAACGGCCTCTTCAACTTCATCCAGGTGAACGTCTCAGGCAACACATCCCTTCCGGGCTTCTTCTACGTCTTCGGCTTCATTACGGGCAGCTCCGGGGTGATGGACTTCAAGATCCGGCTCCTCAACCTGACGGCCGGGGACCACGTCATTCCCCTCAACTTCAGCGGGGTGGGGGCCTTCATCAGCGGGGACGACAGCCCGTACGACGTGTGGCTCTCGGCGACCCCGATTGCCTGCGGTCGCGACCCCGGTCCTGGCGACTTCGACATCCACTCGATTCCGTTCGGCGCCTACTTCTTCACCGACTTTGAGTTCGGCATCAAGCGGGACCTCACGGGGAGCGTCATCAACGGGACGACCGGCCTGCCAGCGGCCGATGAAGAGATCTGGCTCGCCAACCAAAGCCACCGTTGGTTGACAGCGCTCTCGACCAATGCGACTGGCAACTTCAGCGCGATCGTGTTCGAGGGGGATTTCATCCTCGTTGCCGGGGCCGACGGGCTCCAGGATGAGGCGCGCTCCATCACCATCTTGGGTGACACCAACGTCAACGTGACCCTCGGGAAGGAGGAGGTCGAGGCCACGGAGATCGACCTCACCCTCACGACGTGGGACAACCTCACCGTCCACGTCGATCAATACGTCTACGCGGACAACCAGAGTCAACGCTTCTTGGTGGACCAGTTTGTGGGCGACGGGAACTTGGTCGTGGATGCGGACGAGTCGAATCAGTGGTTCGAGCTCTTCCGATCCTGCTTCCGCCCATTCAACGACACGACCGGCCAGTTCGAGGTGGATGGGATCGGCTTCGACCTCGTCAACGGAAGCTTCCTTTTCGACGGCGACCTCACCGGGCCCGTCACGTCGACGGCCCCCACGTTGTCGACGCAAGACATGGAGTTCACCGCCCAGATCCCCATCGCCGCCCTCGGGACCCACGAGGTGTTCTTCCGGGCTAGCTACGACAACGAGAACGAGACGGAGATCGCCACCCTCACCCTCCCGAGCGCCTGGGTCCTCGACAGCTTCTGGCCCGCCAGCAACGTGACCGTCGGTCCCGTGAATTACAACACGATTACCATCGATCCCCTCGGGCGACCGTCCGGGGATCCTCCCGAGGTGAGCGTGGTCTTGAACGCGACCCTCGACACGACGGCGCCCCTGCTGTCGAATCTGAGTGCGAGTCCCGACCCCCAAGAGGTGTTCGGGAGCGTGACCCTCTCGGCCACCGTGACCGACAACGCCGGTGTCGCAGCGGTGTGGGCGAACGTCACCGACCCCTCTGGCGGACTGGCCTGTAACTGCTCCATGACAAATCAGGCGGGCACGGACGATTACCTCTACCCCGCCTCCTATGGCATGCTGGGGGTCTACACTTACACCGTCTGGGCCGAAGACGACGCGGGCCTGTTCACTTCCGGCAGCGACAGCTTCACCATCCAGGACACTACGCCGCCGACGGTGGGCGCGCCCGCGGCGAGCCCCAATCCCCAGGAAGCCGGGATGACCGTCAACTTCGCGGCAACCGTTTCGGATAACTTCGCCCTGGACACCGTCACCATCGCCATCGTGGATCCCGATGCGATCCCGGTGGGCAACTTCACCATGTCGCTCGACGCGGGGGAGTGGAAGTACGCCCAGTCCTTCACGAAGCTCGGCCTCTACACCATGACGGTGTGGGCCAACGACTCCTCGAATAATTGGGCCTCCAACGGCGGGTCGTTCACCATCGCCGACAGCGCCGCGCCGCAGATCCACAACCACACGGCCACACCCGATCCCCAGGAGGTCTTCGGTTCCGTGAGCGTCTTCACCAACGTCTCGGACAACTCCGGGGTCGCGGAGGTGTGGGTGGACATCACCGATCCGGGTGGCTCCTCCGTGGGCAACTTCACCATGAGCGCCCTCGGCGGCGGCCAATACGCCTACGCGGCGGCCTATGGGGCCCTTGGGACCTTTACGTACACGATCTGGGCGGAGGACGACGGCGGCCTCCTTAGCTCGGCCTCGGGGAGCTTCACCGTGGTGGACTCGACGCGCCCCACGATCGGACCGCCTTCTGCCAGCCCGAGCCCCCAAGAGGCCGGTCAGCCCGTGGACTTCTCGGTGGACGTCACCGACAACTTCGCCGTGGACACGGTCACCATCGCGATCCGGGACCCCAGCAACGCCCCGCTCGGCAACTTCTCGATGGCGGGCGGACCCTCGTTTACTTACACCGACACCTACACGGATACGGGTACCTACACCTACACCGTCTGGGCGACGGACACCTCAGGGAACGTCGATTCCCGCGGTGGCCAGTTCACCGTGCAGGACACGACCCCGCCCCAAGTGACGGCCGCCTCGGCCGATCCCAATCCGCAGGAGTTGGGCCAGGACACGACGATCACGGCCGACGTGGCGGAGAACAGCGGCATCGCCTCCGTCAGCGTGCGGATCGAGGACCCCTCGGGCGCCCTTGTGGGCAACTTCACCATGGCGGCGGTGGACACGGACACCTTCGACTACACGCTCGGCCTGAGTGAGCTGGGCGTCTACAACTACACGGTCTGGGTCACCGACGATGCGGGTCTGGTGGGCAGCCAGAGCGGCACCTTCGCCATCCAGGACACGACGGGGCCGAGCATCGGCGTCCCGACTGCGGACCCCGATCCGCAGGAACTCGGGCAGAGCGTGGCCTTCTCCGTCGCGGTGACGGACAACGACGCGGTGGACGCGGTGACCATCGCCATCGAGGATCCGGATGCGAACCCGGTGAGCAACGTCTCCATGACCTTCGTCGGCGGGGAATACACCCACGCCGACAGCTTCGACGAACCCGGAACGTACGCGTACACGATCTGGGCTGCCGACGTCTCTGGAAACCTCGCGTCCCGGAGCGGAACCTTCGTCGTTGAGGACACGGCCTCGCCGCTGGCTGCCATCAGCGGACCGGCCGAGGTGGACGTGGACGCGAGCTTCAGCCTGGATGCGAGCGGATCCTCCGACAACCACCGGGTAGCGAACTACACCTGGGATCTCGGAGACGGCTCGATGGCGTATGGCCCAACGGTCACCCACGCCTACGAACAGGCGGGGGATTATACGGTCACCCTCACGGTTCGGGATGCGTCCGGAAACGAGGACACCATCACCCTCGCAATTACCGTCCTCGCGGTCGCCCCCGACGGCGGCGGGTTCACCCTCTCGGGCACCACCCTTTACGCGCTCCTAGCGGCCCTCGCGGTCGCCGGGATCGTCGCGGGCGTCCTCTACTGGAGGCGGGGCGCGCGGATCGCGGGTCCCAAGGGACCGCCTACGCGGCCTGAAGAAGAGGGAGAGGGGAAGCCGTCCAAGAAGGCCGCCAAGAAGCCTCCGGCACAACCGGCCGAGCCTGAGTTGGACGAACTCGATCAGGAGATCGAGGACCTCCTCAAGCCGTGAGATTGCGCGGCCTGGGAGGCCGGGCAAAGGCTGAAGAGCGCCACGCGCCTCGCGCCCTCGGAGGAGTCGGCCATGGGCGTGATGGTGATTTCGGTGTATCGGCCTAAGCCGGGCAAGGAAGCGCGGCTGCTTGAGGTGCTCAAGACCCACCTCCCGATTCTTCGTGGCGAGGGGTTCGCCACGGAGCGCCCGTCCCAGGTCATGCGGGCGGAGGATGGTACGATGATTGAGGTCTTCGAGTGGGTGTCCCCGGAGGCCATTGAGGCGGCCCACGAGAACGCGGCCGTGAAGGCGATGTGGGAGGCCTTCGAGGACGCCTGCGAGTACGAGAACCTCGCGAACCTCCCCGAGGCACAGGGGCCCTTTGCCTCCTTCGAGCCCATCAACCTGTAGGCCGCAGCCGACCTATGAGGTCTGGGTGCCGAGTTTTCGGATTCGATTCGCCCACGCGTTCAGATGGGGGAGCGACGACGGGATGTCCTCGCCCACCGTCAAGAGGGGAGACACGCTTCCGTAGAGCCCGAAGTCCGCGAGGCTGGGGTCGCCGAGGACCCATTCCTTCCCGTCGAGCATGGACTCGATGCGCCGAAGTTCCTCCATCATCCCCTCGCGGAACTCGTCGCGTCGAGCCTCCAGAACGTGCCACGGGCCGCGACCCTTGACCTGCATCTCCTCGAAGACCCAGCGCTCGTGGTCGTCCCGCAGGATTGGGGGGACCTGGGTAACCACGTAGCGCCATACGGCCTCCTCCACCACGGCGTGGCTCCATCGTTCGAGGGCCACGGCCACGCCCCGCCAGCCGTCGGGGTACAGGGGGGGCTCGGGGACCTTCCGCTCGAGGAAGTCCGGAATGTCGTACCACATCACGGCCTCTCCGTCCCACATTAGGGTGGGGACATAGTCCTGGCCCGTGGCGGCGATCAGATCGGCCTTATCGTGGTAGGCGACGTAGAGGGACTCGAAGGGGACGCCTTTGAACGCAAGCATGCGGTCAGCCGACACGCACCAGTGGCTGATGGGCATGGCGTACAGCTGGACTGGTTCGGCCATGATCTCAGGATGCACGAGTACCTAAAGCAGTTGCGTGGAGGTAACGATGTCCAGTTTCGGCGGCCCCACCGAAAGGGGGAAAAGGGGCCCTGGGGTCCTTGGGATCATGGGAGTGCAACCACAGCCGGAAGGGTACCACACGGTCAGCCCATACCTGGTCGTCTCGGGAGCAGGCGAACTCATCGAGTTCCTGCAACACACCTTCGACGGGAAGATCAAGGAGCGCTTTGACATGGACGACGGCCGCGTCTCGCACGCCGAGGTGCGGATCGGCGACTCCATCGTGATGATGGGCGAACCCACGGAGCGAACGGAGACGCAACCCGCCCACATGTACGTCTACGTGAACGACACGGACGAGACCTACGATCGGGCCCTCAAGGGCGGTGCGGTGTCCTTGATGGAACCGGAGGACCAGTTCTACGGGGACCGGACGGCCGGCGTGAAGGACGCCTTCGGCAACGTCTGGTGGCTCGCCACCCACGTCGAGGACGTGTCGACGGAGGAGATGCAGCGCCGAGCCAAGGAACTAGAGGCTTCGCAGGAGTAACGGCTGATGGGCGTAGAGGAGAACGTGAGCCTAGCGACGGCCTTCGAGGAGGCATACAACGCCCGCGACTGGGACGCCGTGCGGAATACGCTCGCGGAGTCCGTCGTAATCTACGATCCTGCCGAGCCCGAGCCTCTTCGAGGCCCGGTTGCCGTCCTCGGTATGCTCCAGGGGAGTGCCGCGTTCTTTCCTACGTCTCGGATCGAGTCCGTTCACGCCCTGAGCCAGGGGGACCGGGTGTGTGTCGAAAACGTGGAAACCGGGGCCCGGAAGGATTCCGAAGCGGCCTACCGCATCCGTACCTGCTACACCTTCAAGGTCGCAGGTAACGTCCTTTCCGAGATCCGCTTCTATTACGACGCGCTCGACATGATGAACCAGATCGGCATGGCCCTGGGCGAGGACTAAGGACAAGTCTCCAGGGCTCTACCCGAGGCTGTGGATGATAGGAGGGAGCCGCCAGTGAGTGGGGAATCGGATGACTTCGCCAGATTTGAACGGGAGAGCTGGGAACGCGCGGCGGGCCACTACGAGACGGTCTGGAGCGGCCTCACCCGTCCCTTCATCCCGCATCTCCTCGAGGCCGCGCACGTAACCCAGGGAACCCACGTCCTGGATGTGGCGTGTGGGCCGGGTTTCGTGGCCGAAGCTGCCCTCGCACTAGGAGCCGATCCCGTCGGCGTGGACCTCACCCCCGAGATGATTCGGCAGGCCCGGGAACGCCTTCCGGAGATCGAGTTCCGGCAGGGCGATGCCCAGGCGCTTGAGTTCGAGGACAACACGTTCGATGCGGTTGCAATGAATTTCGGGGTGCTCCACCTCCCCGACCCGGAAGCAGCCTTCGCCGAGGCGCTCCGCGTCCTCCGGCCCGGCGGCCATTACGGGTTCACGGTCTGGGCCCGTCCCGAGCAGAGTCCGGGGGCTCGCATCGTAGAGGAGGCCGTGGAGTCCCACGCCGACCGGAGCGTCGAGCTGCCCCAGGGCCCCGACTTCTTCGGCTATGGAGATCCGGAGGAGTCCCGCCGTGTCCTCGGCCAAGTCGGGTTCGATCCGGCGTCCTTGGAGTTCCGCACGGTCACGGTGGAGTGGACCGTGCCCACGGCTACGTACCTCTTCGAGGCGGAACGCGATCATGGGGTCCGAACGGGGGCCCTCCTCGCTGTCCAGTCCCCTGAGGTCCTCGACGCCATCCGACGGCAGATCGAAGAGTCGGTTCAGGCCTACGCCCGAGGCGAGGGGTTTGCCCTTCCCTATGCCGCCCACGTGGTCGCGGCGACGGCGAATAAGTGAATTCCTTTAGGGCGTCTCCATCAGCCCGAGCTGGGCCATGAAGCCCATCTGGTCGAAGTACTCGTGGATTTCTGCCACTTTGCCACCCTCGACGCGGTAAACGGTGGCGCTGGGCATCGTGACTCGTTTGTTCGTCGGGGCAATCTCGCCCTCGGGCCCAGGGAGAGGCCCCGTATGCGTTCCTGTGACGGAGTACTCCCCGACCACCCACTCGCCGCTGGCGAACAGTCTCAACTGCTTCACGTCCAGATCCGGGAATCCGTCGGTGAACGCCTTGTACCACCCTCGAACCTTGTCCCGTCCTTGGGTCGGCTCCGGGCTGTCGGGCGAGTGCAACACCACGTTCTCGGCGTGGAGGCTGTCCCAGGCCCCCCAATCCCGCGCGTTCATCGCTTTCTCCAGGCCCTCGATTACCTTCAGGCTGTCCTCTCCCACGAAATTCAACTCCGGGCCGTGAGCGGGCCGGCTCTACTTAAGTTGTGGCAGGTCGCGACGTTCGCGAGAATCTCAGGGCGACGTCCCCCGAGCCGTCCAAGCTCGAAGGGTCATCGGAATGCTCCCGTCGACCTCCTCAGGCAAGGATGCCCGCAACGCCTCCCGAAATCGGGCGCGGTCCTCCTCACTTAGACCCATGGCATACCCGCCGCTGGGCCCCTGTCCGCCCAGGAAGGGCTCCCAGTAGTCGTCGAAGTCCCGGAAGGCGATGGGTTGATCGATGTGCCCGGTCTCGACGCCCTCGAGGCCCGCGCCTTGGAAGACCCGATCGAGTGCCTCGGGGTCGCAGATCGGAAACCGATTCCCCTCGTCGAGGGAGGATGCCTCGGGGTCGAGGGCGATGGCGGCGTCCCAGAACCGCCGGAGAAGATCCATTCCCTCCGCGTAGTCCCACACGTAGGCGGCCACGACGCCACCCGGCCGGACGACCCGTCGCATCTCCTGGACGACGACGGAAGGGTCGGGAACGAAGTTCAGCACCAACCCGGAAACGGAGGCGTCGAAGGTTCGGTCGGCGAACCGCAGGTCCATCGCGTCTCCCGCCTCGAACGACACCTGCGGGTAGGCGGCACCCAGGAGGGCCGCGGCGTGGTCCGCGTAGCCCTGAGAGCGGTCGATCCCCTGGACGCGCTTCGCCCCCGCGTCGGCGACGGCCTGGGACAGCGCACCCGTGCCGCAACCAACATCGAGAACCTCTCCTTGCGCTGGCAGCCGACCCCACGCCACAAAGCGAGGGGCCAGGATCCGACTCCACCGCCCCATCAGCACGTCGTACGACTCCCCATCCGCCCACGACGCCATTAAGTGAGGAGGCGGCCTCCTCGCGTTAAGCGTTTCGACGGACGTCTCCGTCGGCTCGGGGTGGAATCAGGAGAGCCGACGCTAGACCAAGCGAACGCGCTCCACCAACGGGGGGCGCCCCTTTTGACTGGGGGCCTGGTCCCGGCCGATCAGATGTTGTCGATGACCGCGGAGAGGACTTCGTCCGCGCCGTGGTAGGTCTTCTCGGGCAGGCTGTTGGCGAACCACTCCCGGTCCTCATCGGGAAGTTCCGACATGTTGCATGCCTGGATGACCTGCTCCGCATTCGCGGGGTACTCGACGTGATTCTTTAGGTGGCTGAGGGACTCTGCAAACGCTCCCATGGGCCTGAGCAACCTTCGGGTCGTATTTAGCCTCTCTCCCAATCCGTGCTATCACGCGTTCAACCGGAGCCTTCGGTCCTCCGGTTCAGGTAGATGCCGATGAGGATTAGGCCCCCGCCGGTGACGAGGGAGAGGGACGGCGCTTCGGAGAGAAAGGCGATGCCCATCCCCGCGGCGATGACGGGGATCACCATCTGGTACACGCCCCCTTGGGAGGCCGTGATGCGCTTCAGGGTCCAGTGCCAGACCACGTAGCTCAGGGCCGTGCTGATCGTCCCGAAGTAGAGGGCGAGCCCCCACCCTTCGGGGGACACGGGCACGTCGAGGAGGTCCCCCGGGCTGGTCAGGAACAAGGCGGGAAGGGCCACGGCCGTGAGGATGGCGAAGCTGTACAGGGTGTAGCTGAAGTCCTCCGTGAACCGGCGGCCAAACACGGAGTAGGCGCCCCAGGAGACCCCGGTGACGATCATCAGGATGACGCCGATTCCGGTGACCAAAGCCACGCCGCCGTACGTCAGCAGGAAGACGCCGCCGACCGCGAGGGCCATGCCGCCAAGCTCCTTGGGTCCCGGCCTCTCGTGCTCCAGGATGGCGCCCAGGAGGGCCATGGAGAGGACGACCGCAGCGAAGAAGACGAAGGTCCCGGCGGCGGCCCCGATGAAGAGGTAGCCGAAGGAGATGGAGAAGCCGTAGGACGCGAGCAGAAGCCCGCCGATGAGGTTGGCCCGCCTGAGAGGCACCCGAGGAAAGGCCCTCGGGAGGGCCAGATGCAGGGCAACAAGCATGCCCAGCCCGCTGCCGAACCGGACGACGGTCAGGGCAAAGGGGGAGACGAGTTCGTTGGCGACCATGAAGCGGGTGATGACGCTATTCGCGGCAAAGGAGAAGAGGACGAACGCCAACGCCACACTCAATGCCGTGCCAGATTCGCCTGCCTTCATGGGCGGTGTCCCGACGAAGACCCGACGCCGGATCTCTCTCTGAGGCGCACCTAACCCCAATCGACTGCGGACCGGCTACGCCTTCGAAGGGTTCTTCTTGTACTTCGGTTCGTACAGCTGCACCCGAACGCCCCCCGGCATCGTGAAGTACGTGACAAAGCCGAACCCGTGGTCCTCGAACTCCCTGTCGAACTCCACGCCGCGGCCCTGCAGCTCGGCCACGGTTCCGCGGATGTCGTCGCAGTAAAACGACACGTCATGCGTTCCCGCCGGCGGGCGGCCGTTCTCGTCGAGGGGGTGAACCCCGACGTCGCCCTCCGGAAGGTCGAAAATCAGCCAACCGTCCCCCACATCCGAGTGCGCCAGGCCCAGCTTGTCGCGAATGAACGCGCGGGTCGCCTCCGCATCCGACGAGTAGAACAGACCGTGTAGACCTCGGATCATCTCTTGATTCCCCCGTGGACCACGCAACCCTTCCATCTGGTAATAAGGCCTACGGCGAAGGCTGAAGCAGCGCCATCATCGATGCAGCTGCTCTACTTAGGGTCCGAGCCGGGCAGGTCGGCCTGAACGCCGGCCGACCCTCCGAGATAGGCGGGCCTTCGAGAGGAGTCGCTCCTCGACCGACTTCAGGAGGTTTGCCTCAAACCCCTCCCCGTCCCCTCGTTCGAACACGAGAGACCAATCGATGAGGTACTCTCCGTTCGTGGCCCCTTCGAGGGCCCGAAGACCCGCCTCCGTCCGCACCAGCATCGTCTCAAACCCGGTCGGGGATCCCGCCTGGCCCACGGACAGATCCGCCAGACGATTGGAGTAATCCAGGCAAGAGAGGCAGCTGGAGTCAAAGGCAAGGTAGAGATCGTTCAGATCAATCCGCATTTCCGCCCCGTCGGAGTAGCGGACCCGAACGTCGTCCGGGACCTCGATGGACTCGACGAGGCGACCGTGGGGGCTGACCGCCCGCTCGAAGAAGTTCCGCTGCCATCGCGCGTTGGAGAGGGCGCCGTAGCAGAACTCGCCCACGAGGAGGACGACGTCCCGGCTCGGCGGGACCCCGTTGAGCTGCATCTTCCGGACCATCCGGGTCTGGCAGGGTCGACTGACCAGAGCTAGACGCATCGGCTCCTCTTCGGAGTGCCAGAGGTCTCGCAGGAAGGCCACCGTCTGGGGTTTCCGGAACGGATCCCCCCGGGGCACATCGACCCGCTCCCCGCGTCGGATGAGGAGGTGACCGGTCGGATTCGTTCCCGGCGGCGCCGGGACGACCGCAGCGTCGATCTGCCCGGCCTCCAGAAGATAGGTGAGGAGGGAGCGGAGGGCCCCTCGGTCGTCCTCCTGGGGCGCCCATGCGGAGGATGTGACGCGGGTCGCTCGGAGGACACGGCCTAAGGGCCCTTCGCGGATTCCATACTGCGTCTCCAACAGGAGGTCCAGCGACCGCACCTCCGGGCACGAGACGTAGCACATGCCCGACGTGGCGCACTCCGAAGGCGTGTAGGTGAAGGTGTCGCCGTGAACGGCCGCGGCGTCGCATCCCTCCCGGGCACAGGCGGCGAGGCAGACGAGACAGAACGTGCACCTCCCGGGGTCGTACACCTCCCGCAGGAGGTCCTCGAACGCCTTGGGAGCCTCCCCCGCGGCCCTCGGTGAAGCTTTCAGTGCCACGAACGCTCATGACATGTCTTGTCTAAGGAGGCTGGGGAGGGCATTGTATATTCTGACCCTACGGATACATAGCCAGCCGGGCGTCGGCCGTCCGGCAGGGACCGACCGAATCACAGTTCGATAAAGACGGTGGCCTGGCCGCCGACCAGGGCGTAGATCACGAAGGGGGCCCCTTTCATGCCGCCCATTCCTGGCGAGCCCGCGGGCATTCCGGGGAGGGAAATCCCATCGATGGCCGGTCGGTCGTGCATGAGCCTCTGCAAGGCGGCCACCGGTACGTGACCTTCCACGAAGTAGGGTCCCAGGACGGCGGTGTGACAGCTCTGCATGTGCCCGGGGATGCCATGCTCGGCCCTGACACCGGAGAGGTCGGTCATCTCGTGGGTCGCGACGTCAAGACCGAATCGGCCCAGGTAATCGACGTACAGGTGGCAGCATCCACACGTGGACTGCAGATAGACCTCGACGGACGCGAGCTGGAGCGGCGGCTCCGCGCCATCCCCTGAGCGGGGAGGGGTGACCGCCAGGTCGTAGAGGGCCAAGGAGAGGAAGACCAGCCCGACGGCGGCGATGACGTACAGCAGCTTCCTGTTTGATCTTCCCGGAGCCGCGGTCCGCGGTCTCGCGAGGCGGGATCCGACCTCCCTCCTGGGTACCTCCATCCTCTCCCGGGGGTGCACCCTCCGCGCATGGGAACGCAGGTTCGATTGCTTCACCGGGACGCCGCAGATCGGGCAGTTCTGGAAAGCCATCCGCTCTCAGACCATTGGTCAGCCGAGGTGAAAAGAGTCCTCTCCTTACAGCATATACCTGGCTGCGAAGAGATCACTGACCACGCTCGGGCGCCTGGTTCCAGATTGGGGAAGGACCGGTCCAGCTGGCAGCGCTTCATCCGTAACGTCTGTGTGTGGGGCATGCATGGCAGGTTCTCCATTTCACGAGAGGGTCTTATCAATCCTCGACCATTCGGCCCCCATGGGAGAGGGCCACGTCATCGAGATCTTCTCGGCTGGCTGTCCGCTGTGCCGGTACGTTAGCGACGTCATCGAAGTGGGCAAGTGCCGAGGTTGTACTCAGATCGTCCACAATGTAAATCGACCAACAGCCGAGATTGAGGCGAAGATGAGCGATTATGGCGTAAATGCCGTCCCCACCATCGTCATTGATGGCGAGATCAAGATCACGGGAACCCCGTCGTTCCCCTGGGTTTGCGATGACGATCTCTATGTTCGTCTGAGGAAGGAATACCCCCTCCGGGACCCGCCAACGTCCTCCGCGATGAGATGAGCCCAACTTCGCGGCCTTCGTGCGCAATGTCTTCAACAGATGGGACGATGCTTCCGGTGGAAACCGGAAATGCATGGGATTCCGGAAGACTGGGCGTAGGTCGTAGACATCGCATTGGCCCAAGCGCGACGAGGAGAGAATGAAGGTCTGGAAACCCTCTTAGCGGCCTTACGATGGAGGGACGAGACCGCGCGGGCACGCGTAATCGATGCGTTGACCAAGCTGGGTCCATCAACCCGACCAGGCCTCCTCGAAGTATTGGAATCCGGCAGGACCGCCGTCGAGCGAGGCGCGGCGGCGGAAACCCTTGGATTGCGTGGCGATCGGACGGTCGCGATACCACTTCTCAAGGCCC
Organism: Thermoplasmata archaeon; assembly: GCA_046759265.1. GTDB lineage: Archaea > Thermoplasmatota > Thermoplasmata > RBG-16-68-12 > JAJISG01 > JAJISK01. The sequence continues at coordinate 1,388 of JBHIBW010000030.1, read as the reverse complement.
TTTCGGATCCCAACATGGTCGTACGTCGGGCCGCGGCGATGGCGCTCTGGAGGCTTGGGACGCGAGAGGCGATCCCGGCCATCGGACACCTACTTCAAGATGAGTCCGGCGGTGTGAGGGTTCTGGCAGCCGACCTCCTCGGAAGGTTTGCCGATGCCGCTTCCGTACCTGTGCTCATGGAGGCTCTACGGGACCCCAAATGGTACGTTCGTCAGGCGGCCGCGAAGGCTCTCGGGGCCATCGGGGATCCGGGTGCCTTGGAGGGTCTAAGAGAAGCGGTGGGGGACTCGAGGCCTGCGGTCTCGCGGGCAGCCAGCAATGCCATTCAAAGCGTAACCGCAGATGACCCATGAAAATCTCTCCCCCAGTCGGCCACATCTCTCTCCTTACCCCAAGGTAGCATTTCATGCGTAATGCTACAGCCTACCGCCTGCGGGTCAGTCGAGTCCTCTGTAGGCCTTTGAACGGTGGAGGACCTCGGTGACGCGGACCTCCCCCTGCATCACGAAGTAGAGCACCCGATGGTCGCCCACCCGTAAACGGTACAGCGGAGGGTCATCGTGCGGCCATATGAGTCGAATGTCGGCTCCAGACCTGGACTGAAACGGATCTTCTTCGAGCACGTGAAGCTTCTTCTTGATCCGCTCAGCGACTGGGCCAGGGAATCGCCGAAGCTGTCGCTGCCCCTTCTTGGAAACAAGAACGACAAACTCTTCCGGCATAAAATCCGGCCGAGGGGGTTCTTAGAGTTCGTCCAGAGGGATGAACTCTTCCGTTTCGAGGATTCGGCGTTCCCTCTCATAGAGAATCCGCAACTCCCCATCCTCGATGAGGCGGCGGAGAAGCTCGTCGTATGTCTCTCCCTTCAGAGCGAGGCGTTTCAGACGGTCGCGGACCTCCTTTGATACAGGGATCGTTGTCAGCGCCATGAGTACCTATAAGGAATTATAATGACTTAAGGTCTACGCATAATTAGCCTTGTGGCGGCCTTCATCCATAGTGTCACGCAATCCGCCAGGTCCCGGAGAGCAGGGAGGGGGGCCTAGGACCGGGCCTCCACTCGGTTGAGGAACCCATCCAAGACCTGCCGGTAAGCCTTCGGCTCCTCTGCGTGGGCCATATGGGAACTCAGCTCGAAGAGCACCCACTCGGAGCCGGAAATACCCCGATGCACCGTCTCGGCGATGGCCGGCGTCGCCTCGTCGTAGCGACCCGAGGTCACCAACGTCGGGATCCGGATCTCCGCGAGCCGATTCGTAATGTCATAATCGCGGAGGGTGCCGACCACGTGGAATTCGCTAGGTCCGTTCATCGTATGGTACACCTCCGGATCCTCCTCGAGCTGGGCGAAGGTTCGATTGACGTAGTCCGGCCACGGGTCGAGGCGG
>JBHIBW010000029.1:0-14703 GCA_046759265.1 Thermoplasmata archaeon | reverse complement strand
ATTTCAGGCATCGGATTCCCGGCTTGGAAGCGCATGGAAGAGGAGCCAGACGTGCCGGAGACCGAGTCCAGGTCGGCGATGGAGGGCCTTTACCTCCTTGAGGAGCCACGTCCCGGACTGAGCTACCGGCTCTTCGCCCGCCTCCTCCAGGAGGATCGGGCAGGGCTCGTGATCTCTCGACGCCACCCGGCACGCGTGAAGGAGGAGGGGGCCTTGGCCGCGCGCTACGTCTGGTTGAGTCACACCCCGGGGGAAGGGATGCACAACCCGACCGCCCTGGCGGGTCTCAACCGCCTCATCGATGGCTTCCTCCAGGAGAACGGCCGGAGCGTCGTCCTCCTGGACGGGTTGGAGTACCTGATGCTTCACAACGAGTTCGCACGAACCCTGCTGTTCGTGGAATACCTCTACGACCTCGTGGACCAGCGCGACGCCATCGTCCTCGTGCCGATCAATCCGGAGGCGATGGATCCAAGGGAACGCGCCCTGCTGGAACGCAATCTTCGGGTCCTCCAGGGCGGGGCGGTTCGTCGGGACCTGGAGCGGGAAGAGTGGCTCCGGCTCCTGGACGACTACTGAGGTTCTCCGTTCGTCTCCGCGCTCGCCCGCTGGCGGCCGACCACGGCATCCACGGCCTCGAGGAATCCCTCTTCCTTGCCTTTCGGGATCGTGGCACCCGAGGCGATGTTGTGTCCGCCGCCCGAGCCGCCCACCGCCTGGGCGCCCTCGCGGAGGGCCTCGGCCAGGTCGACTCCTCGACTGATGAGGTAGTCGGTGCCGCGGGCGGAGACCTTGGTCTCCCCGTCCGCCACCGCCAGCCCGAGGGTCGGCTTCTCCTGGTCGAGGAGATACCGCATCGCCACCCCCGCTACGGATCCCGCGAGGGTTGGCCCCTCCGCGTAGAAGAATTGCGTGTGCGCCTTCGCGAACGCTCCCTCGTCCTCGACCTTATGAAGGCCGCGAAGCACGGCGGTCCAGTGCTTCTCCCGAAGCCCCTCGGCCTCCTTCCGTTCACGGAAGTCCCCCAGGCTCAGGGCCAGTCCCAGGGACTCGGCCCCCTGACGCGAGGAGGCGTTCACGAGCGATTCCAGGTCGTCGACGTAGACCTCGTAGGGCGGATACCAGAACTTCTTCTCGACCAGGTGTTGAACCGTCTCCGGGCGGATCTCCTGCTGGACTAGGCGGAGGCTCAGGGCCGACAGGAGGTGCTCCCGATGGGCCGAATCCATGTCCCGGATCCGTCTTCCGGGATCCAATCCCAGTTCGGAGAGGAACTCTTGGATCGCCTCTTCGCGCCCCGATAGCCCCCGGAAGTAGGGGCCCACGGAGAAGTGGAGGGCCTCGGCAAGGGGCAGATCCGCCAGGGCCGGAGCGGATTCGGCTTGGAGGATGCCGCGCGCCTCCGCCCGGTCGAAGAGCAGCGCGTTGATGCCTTTGAAGCCCCCGATGTGTTGGCGGTCCCCGATACACCCCACGAGGGCGACCCCGGCCAGGTCGAGGTTGGCCTCATTCAGGGCCATGGCCAGGAGGAACGAGGTGGTCGCGCCGCAGGCGTCCCGGGTCCCCTGAAGTCCAAAGAAGTGGGGGTTGAGTTGCACGACCGTCTCGGAGTCTCGAAGGGGCTGATGATGGTCCAGAACCAAGACGGGGGCCTTGACCGCCTCCAGCAGGTCCACCTGGGCGCTGCCCATGTCGCTGACCAACAGGAGATCCACGGCCCCCTCGGTCGCCCGTTCCAGGCGGTCCTGGTTGAGCACATGGGAGAGGGTGACGTGCACCTCCTGGTTCTCGCGCAAAAGGGTCTGGGTCAACACGGCTGCGGCGGCCGTCCCGTCGGCGTCGTAGTGGCACAACACGCGGACCCGATCCGCCTCGCGGACGAGCGTCACGGCCTTCCCGAGGCGTTCCCCCATCCCCTCGGGCAGCCCATCCTCGATCCAGCTCACGCTTGGGGCCCACCTACCGGATCTGCAACTCCGTCGCGCGGCGGCGGTACTCCCACTCCGCGGGCAGGACCCCCTCCCGCTTGTAGTAGCGGGCCAGGCGGCGTACCTTGGCCTCCACGAGCTCCAAGCTGCGCCGGTTGTGGATGTCTCGCCGGTGTTCGGCGAGGTGGGCAGTCAGTCGGAGGGCCCTGTCCAGGAGGTTGTTTAGGTCCTCCGGGAGCTCCATCTCCGCCCCTCCTTCGCGAAGAATCTGGGTGATGGGTTTCCCCGTCAGAAGCTTCACACTGGGAATGCCGTACTGGTCCCGCAGTCGGATGCCGATCTGGGCACTCTGAAGGCCCTCCCCGTGCAGCTTATTGACCAGCTTTTCCACCTCCTTCGGCTTGGTGGCAGCCCAGTCGGGCGGCTTCTCCAGGTGGGGGCGGGTGGAGGAGGACTTCCCCTTCGTCCTGCGGTGCATCCGTGCCATCGCGTCGATTCCTCGGGTCGAGCTTCTAGGGAAGCGCCGTATTTAACGGGTCTGGCCTGCCCGCAGGAGGAGGGCGGCGTGGTCCTTCTGGTAGGGAGAAAGGGGGACGACCCGGTCGACCAAGAGGCTCGCGCCCTCCAATTCCCGGCGGGCCCGTTCGAACACGATCTCTGGTTCGGCGGTCACGTCCACGCTCCGTGCCTTGAGCATCAGAATGGCCCCCCCCGCATCCCGGAGGAGCGGGAGGTTGTGGAGGAGAATGTCCGTCTGGTCCCTCTGGGCCACGTCCTGATACACCAGGTCGACAACCCCCACGAGGGATCGATACGACTCAGGATCCCGAGCGTCCGCCATGAGGGGAACGACGTTGCGGCGCAGCTCGGCGAGCCGTAGGAGTTTTTCGAACGCACGAGGCGCGACCTCGACGGCATAGACCGTGCCCTCGGGAACGAGGTCAGAGAGGTGACTGACCGTCGTGCCCGTCCCGGCGCCCAGGTACAGGACCGAACCGCCCGCTGCCAGGGGGAGCGGGTGTGGGTCGAGGAGCAGAAGCGCCGCCAGTTTGCTTCGTCGCGGTGACCAGGCGCGAAACTCCCGCTGCTCCTCCCGCACGAGGCGCTCGCCATAGACCGCGGTCCCCGGTACGAGATTGGGGGTGTAAAGCATTGAGCCGTCGCGTCGGATGCGAGGATGATTCGTGCTTCGAAGAGGCACCTGAAGGCGATGGGGGAGGGGTGGAAAAAGGATGGCGGAGCGGAGCCCCCGGGACAAAGTGGTAAAGGTCCCCAGAGGTTGGACTTCCCGTGCTTCTGCCTCTCTTGCTTGGGGTGGTCTGGCGCGGCAAGAACGTGGAGATCGGGGCGGAGCGGGTGAAGGTCTCCAAGGGCCTGAAGCGATACGTGGTCCGCATCGAGGACATTGTCGCCGTCTTCACCACGATGATGCCCAAGGGGAAGGACTTCCAGGAGGTCCTCGCCATCGAGTTCGTCGCGGAGGCGGGTGGAGGCGTCCTGGCGCTCGATCCGTCCTGGGGTTTCGATCTCGCCCAGGCCATGGCGGCCCTTCAAGAGGCCCTAGATGACCGGTGGGAGGAGGTCTACCTCGGGCACAAGCACTCCTCTCGGGTGCGAGGCCTCTAGGCCAGAGGCTAACCGTAGGCACCGCACCGAGTACCCATTTGATAACTACGAAGAAACCTATTTGCCCGAAGGCCCGGGACTAGCCGATTGTGCCCTCTCCGCTAGTCCGAGTGCTACGGACGAGGAATCCGTGGCGAGTGGGACTCTTGGTCCTATGCCTCCTCCTCACCTCTTTGGCTGTCCCGTTCCTTGCAGATCTTGCCCCGACGGCCCACTTTGCGGGGGGGGCCGAGCAGGAGGAACAGCCGGCCCAGTGTGTCGCATTCGGCATTAACTGGACGGCCTGTGAAAGTGCCGACGTCTCGGATGACGTCTATGCCACGGCCGATCCCGCGGGCGTCGGTTTCGTCCGCGCAGGCGGTGTCTTTGGAACCTCCTTCTCATTCGACATCGGGTCCCCGGGAACCGACCGACTGGTTGTCGTCTTGGCGGACGATGAGAGCTCAGGAACCAGTCTCACGGATGTGACAGTCGACTCGAACAGCTGCAGCCTGGTTACGGAAGCCGATAACCCCAGCGGAGCTGGGAACCACCAAGAGATGTGGTACTGCGATGAGGACGACCTGGGGGCCTCCGGTGGGCTGGTCACGGTCGCGATCGTAGGTGGCGGGTTTGGATGGGCCGTGCACGCCCACCTGTACACCGGCGCCTCGCAGACGGGCCCGGCCGACATCGAGATCGAGGACGCCGCCGTCGGCACCACGACCATCGAGGTGGAGTTCGTCACCGTGCCCGCGGGCGGCCTCGTCGTGTTCGGAGCCGCCCACGGCTCCAGCGGCTCGTTCACCGGGTGGACTTCCCCGCTTCTCGAACGGATGGATGGACCCGATCCGTCCTCTGCGGTTATGGCAAGCGCAAGCGAAACCGAGTCCGCGGCCCAGACCGACAAGACCTACATTGCCACCGCATCCTCCTCGTTCAACCGAGGCACGGGGATCGTCGCGGTCTGGCCTTCGATGCCGGGGAGAAACGACACGGCCTGGCTCAACTTCGGCCTGAGCTTGGGCCCGCAGGACACCGTGAACCGCGTCGAGGTGGGGGTGGAGTGGCACCGTCTGACCGTGTCCCCGATTCTGAACGTGACTCTCTCGTGGGACGGCGGATCGACCTGGGCGGTTAACCAGACCGCCACGAACAAGTCTGCGGATGACGACATCCTCGAATACCTGAACTTCACCGCCGCCACCGCCTGGGACCCGATGAGACTGAGCGATGCGAACCTGCGTGTCCGCGTGGGGACGAACCATTCGGGGGCCCGGTTGGACTACCTCACCGTGAGAGTGAACTACAACGGCGCCCCCCGCATGTCCGACTTCCGTCTCGAGGCCGGGTCGGGAATGTCCCGCGCCGGAGAGCAACTGGAGGTCGGCATCCAGTACCACTTCCTCTTCAACGTCACCGACGAGGACGGTTGGTCTGACATCGGTGTGGATGGGAGCGTTTCCCTCCGTCTCTGGTACGATGGAAACGTGACGCCCGAGTTGGCGTACGGTGCCCAGACCAACGGAAGCCGCTTCCGCGTCGAATTCCGGTACTTGGACACCTCGGATCCGGGGAACGCCTCCACGGCCGAGTGGGGCCTGGTTGAGGGGGATGCGAGCTACAACGCGGCCGCCAGCGACGCCACGGCAATCCTGAGTGGGTCCCTCGTCGTCGGGTTCGCCTTCGACCTCGCCTTCTCGTTGGGCAGTCAGATCGGCGCCAGTACGGATCCCACGAACACGACGCCAGGTGCGTACAACGACCCGGACTCCTGGAACGTGGAAATCGTGTCCACCGACGCCGCCGCGGTCGTGACGCATCAGGCGGCGGCCTCCGGCGCACACATGGAATTCGGCGTCTACCCTCCCCTCTTGGATCTCGCCCTGGTGTCGAGCTCCGGAACGGCGGACCCAGGGGACGTTCTGACGCTCAATGCCACGGTCGAGAACTTCGGTCCAGGACTCGTCCAGAATCTCCTATTGGAGGCAACGGTCGATCTCAATGGCACGTACCTGGCCTCCGCCCCCACGGGGGCCTACGATTCGGGGACCCGGGTCCTCTCGTGGACCGTTTCCCTCTTAACCCCGGGACAGCAAGCAAGCGTCGAGTGGACGGTCCGCGTGGCTCCCGGAACGCCCGACCTGGCGTCCGTCAACACCTCGTTCCGTGTGGCCTACGAGGACGCGAGCGGCTCCCCTCAGCCCCCCCTGCTCGACAGCACCGAAACAATCGTCGAGGTTCCCGGCATCTCGCCGGTTCTCCGGTTCGACCGAACGGGAGCCGAAGCGGGCGACGTCGTTCTAGCCATTCTGTACTTCAACAATACCGGCTCCGGCCTTGCGCTTCGCGCCTGGGCCAACTGGAGTCTGGACGGGCACTACGAACTCATGGATGTCTTCCCCGCGCAGGCCACCACCCCCTCGGCGGAGGGATTCGATATCCTGCTAACGGACATCGATCCCGGCCCCCACTCGATCGTGGTCCGGCTTCGGGTGGTTCGGGGCCTGGAGGACGGCCTCAACATGGCAGTCCGCGTGGCCTGGAGTCTCACTGACGGAAACGGGAACCCCCTTCCCGGCGTCGAGGTGTCTGGCTCGGTCACGCTCTTCGCCCCGACCTTCACCATCGACCTCCGTGCCTCCGACACGAGCGTCCAGGTCGGCTCCGAGTTCATTCTCGACATCACCGTCCGGAACGGGGGCCGCGCCGAGGGCTCAGGGTGGCTGAACATGACCCTCCCGCCGGGGGCGGCCTACGTCGGCCAGAACGGGACCCTGGAGGTCACCACCTCCGCGGGGTTGGTGAGCTGGCGAATCGCCTCTCTGGCGGCCGCCGAGGAAGTGCGCGTTCAGGTCCGACTCCGAGTCAACGACGGGCCAAGTCTCGAGTCGTTCGTACTCTCCTTGGACTTCACGGACGGGGCTGGCAGCCCGCCGCTGACCGTCTTCAGCAACCAGGTCTTCGTTCGGTTTGTGGGAAGCGGCGGGATCGCCCTTCCTTGGTGGATCTTCCTGCTGCCGCTCCTCGTCCCCGTGGTTTTCGCCGGGTTCTACCTCTATCGGCGCCTTCGGCACCCCGAACTGCGGATTGAGGAGGTCTTCGTCATTCACCGGAAGGGCATTCTTGTCGCCCACCAGTCCCGGACCTTGACTCCCGACAAGGATCGGGACATCCTCGCGGCCATGTTCAAGGCCGTCCAGGGGTTCGTGCAGGAGGCCTTCGCGCGGGGCACCGAAGGCTCGATGCGAGGCCTCCGTTTCGAGAACTTCAACATCCTCATCGAGCAGGGGACCTACCACTACGTCGCCGTGGTCTACCGGGGCCAGGAGAGCCGACGGCTGGCACGGCGTGTCGCCACGTTGTCCCAGGCCATCGAGACCGAGTTCGGCGCCCTCTTGGCCGCCTGGGTGGGCGACATGGAGGAGATCCGCGGGATTCGACGTCTGCTCCCCCTGATCTGGGGCGAGTCCGCGGGTTTTGGGGCCAGGGAAGCACCGCAGCCCACGCTCCAGGTTCACACCCCCCTCGCGCCGGCGCCGAAAGTGGAGTTCCGTTCCATCCCAGGCAAACTCTTCGAGTGGCTGCCTCTCCCCTTCCGCGGCGGTCGACGCGCCCTTCAGATGGTCTCCTTCATCATGCGGGCGTTGGTCCTCTCGAGACAGCAGGTCCTGACCCGCCTGGTCGATCTGATGCGCCGCGGCCTGGCAAAGACGGTTGACTTCGTGCGGGGGGGCAGGGGAAGCCAACTCCCCGTCCATCTGTCCTAGGCGCCACGGGATGGCGAGTACTTTCGATGACCTCCCCCTCAAGGCTATAAGCCTCTGGGCCCGCTAGGCCCGCCGGATGGGCGGTCTCGTCGCGGTCTCCGATGTTCACGAAGGTGTGAACTTTCCCTACCGGCTCGATCCAGAGACCGGCATCTCCGGCCGAGCCCTCGACCTCCACCGGAATTTCATCCGGACCGCCCAGCACGCCATCGCCGAGGAGGCCGACGTGTTCGTGGTGACGGGGGACCTCTTCGACCGGACCCACGTGAGCCCGACCTTCCGCGAACAGGTCCGCCGGGATGTGGTCGAACCGCTGGGGGAGGCGGGCATTCCCACCTGGCTCATCGCCGGCAACCACGACCAGCCTCGCATGTGGGCGCGGGGGACCTCGCTGGAGGACTTCCGGGGCTATCCCCACGTGGAGGTCATCCGCGAGCCGACGGTCCGCGACCTGACCGTCGACGGAGAGAGCGTCACCGCCCTTCTCCTTCCGTATCTGCACCCGGAACAGATTCTCGATCGCGTCCGCGAGCGTCTCGGGGAGGACGTGCCCCGGGAACAGATGTTCGAGCTCGGACGGCGGATGCTCGAAGGGTGGATGCGGCGGCGGGCGGAGGAGGCCCGGGGCGACCACGTCCTCCTCTTCGGGCACTACTACGTGGAGGGGGCTGCAGTGCGTTCCACCGCCTCTCCGGAGGTGCTGCCCGGTGAGTTCTCCCTGCGCCTGGACGGGATCCCGGAGGCCGTCGAGCTCGGGATTTTCGGCCACATTCATCTTCATCAGCCGGTCGGCGATCGGGTCGTCTACGTGGGCGCCCCCGAGCGCGTGGACTGGGGGGAGGAGGGGGATGACAAAGGCTTCCTCACGTACCGTCCGGCCGAGGGTTGGGCGTTTCACTCGCTCCCCACACGCCCCATGATAAAGGTGGAAGTCGACCTCGGAGGGGAGGACGCCACCGAGTCGATCCTCAAGGCCCTCCCGGAGGACCTCGAAGGAGCCCTGCTACGGCTCCGAGTCCGCTTGGACGAAGGCCAGAGGCAACGGATCGACGAGACCGCCCTTGCGCGTCGCCTCTCCGGGGCCTTCCACTACGACGTGGCGTACCGCCACCGGGAGCGAGAGAAGGTCGCCGCGCCCGAGTTCACCCTGGACCCCCTCCGCCTCTTTCGCGAGTACGTGGAGCTGAACTACGCGGACCACGCCCGAACGGAGGACATCCTGCGGGACGGCGAGGAGATCCTTCGGGAGGTGTTAGGTTGAGGACGCTCGAATCCTTTGTCGATGGCGTGGCGCAAGACACCCGGGAGACCCTCGCCGTCGAGACCGAGGCCATCGCGCCCGAGGAGGGGCTCGTGATCGAGGAGGTCGAGGTGAAGGGATTCATGCGCTACCTCCGGCGGACGCGGCCGCCCATCACCTTCCCCGAGACCTTCACGGCCATCACCGGCCCGACGGGGGCGGGAAAGACGTCCATCCTCGATGCGATTACCTTCGCGCTCTACAAGCGAAGCACCCGGACCGATCTGCGAACCGTGACCATCTCCGACATCGTGCAGCCGGGCGGGTACGCCCGGGTCGTCTTCCGACAGGGAGGCGCCCTCTACGCAGTGGGGCGGGGCATCGACAACGCCGGGACGTCGTACCTGACCGTGCAACGCGATAGCAAACACCTCCGGGGCACCATCCCGGAGCTCGAGGACCTCATCGAGGACATCGTCGGCTTGGATTACGATGGCTTCCGGAACTCGACCTTCGTCCGGCAAGAGGAAATGAAGGAATTGGGGGCGGAGAGCCCCTCGAAACGCCTGGAGGTCTTTCAGAAACTCTTCCGTCTGGAGACCTTCGAGAAGGCGGCCGCGGCGGCCAAGGAGCGTCTCGACGGGGTTCACGCACGCATCGAGGGGGCCGAGGGAGAAGCCCGGGCCCTTCGTGATCAGGTTGCGAGCCTGCCGGAACGGCGAGAAGAGGCCGTATCCTTGGAAGGCGTGGTCGTCGCACACCGCGGGGACCTCAGGAAGGTCGAAGGACAGTTGGCGTCCCTGAAGGAGGAGTTCGCTCAGCGCGAGGCGGACCACGAGAGCTACCTGCAGGGACGCGCGAAGCGGGAAGAGCGCCGGGCGGCGCTGGCCGACGTGGAGGGCCGACTGGAGGAGAAACGCAGAGGCCAGGCCAGCCTCCCCGCGCTTCAGGACCAGGTGGCGGCCCTCGAGAAGGAGGTGAGCGAGCTCCGCACCGAGGAGGACGAGGCCAAGGCGCTCCTCGACAGACGGCACGCCTTCACGCTCCTCTCCACGGAGATCCGGGCCGCCGAGGAACGTCTCCGGGATGCGGACCAGACGGCCAATCAGCTCGACGACGAGCTGGGTCGGAAGATCGGCGACGCGGAAACCAGGCTCGCCACGCTCACCACCCGCATGGGGGTGGAAGAGGCGTTCGGGCTGCTCCGCCAGGAAGGCTCCCTCGAAGAGCGGGTACGTCGCATTGACCAGGAGATGAAGTGGCTCGCTGGGCAGCGGCCTTTGCTTGAGCGTCTGGGCAGAGAGCAGGAGGAGAGTCGCCGCGACCTCCAGGTCGTTCGGCGGAAGACCGAAGGCATTGATCAGGACACGTTCCTGTTCAGTGAGATCCAAGAGACCATCCAGACCTTCCGCGCGGAGTTGAAGGCGAAACGGACGGAAGCCGGGCAACGCCGGAAGGAGCTCGCGAGCGGGTTGAGGGAACTCAACGACCGGCAGGAGGCCGCCGCTTTCGACGCCGGGCAGGCAGAGCGGCTGGAGGCCCTCCAGGAACGCCTAGGACACCTGCCCGAGGCCGCGGAGACCCTTCGTCGCGCCCGAGTCGAATTGCAGGAACAGGGGGGCCTCGTCGGTCAGCTGCAGGAGATGGAGGAGCAGCGGGCCGCCCTCAAAGAGGGGCTCCGCCGCGACGCGAAGACCCTGAAGGGGTTGGAGGTAGCGGAGGGCCGCTACCAGGAGCTTCACACCCAGCTGGAGAGCCTCCGACAAGCGAAGGAGGACGCGACCAAAGCCCTCCTCCAATCGGAGGGGGAGCTGAAGGCGGCGCACGCGCGGGTTCAGGAGCTCGAGACCTTGGAGACCAAGCTGAAGGCTCTCGAAGAGGGGCTCGGGGAACTCCGTAGCCGCGCCGAAGTCTACACGGTCCTGAAGGATGGGGTCTTCCACCGGAAGGGGGTGGTCATGTACGCCGTCAACCGCCTCCTCCCCGAGCTGGAGATTGAGACCACCCGGAACCTGGATGACCTGACGGACGGCCGTCTGCGCCGGGTTCGCTTGGAGACCCATGAAGAGTCGGGTGGTTACGGCATCCGGATTCTCGTGGAGGGGGTCGACGGCGAGTGGCACGACGTGGGGGTGTTCAGTGGGGGCGAGCGGACGCAGATTAACGCGGCCCTGCGTTTCGCCGTGGCCAAGGAGCTGGCCAGCATGCCGCAGGTCGGACGGACCTACGGCCGGATGAAGACGCTCTTCATTGACGAAGGGGATCTGGGGTCCCTGGACACCGAACGCTCCCGGGAGCTCTTCGTCGCCAAGCTGTTCAAGATGGGGGCGTTCTTCGAGAAGGTCATTCTGATCACGCACCTGGCGGAGGTGGCCGAACGGTTCCCGGGACGGGTTCGGGTGACGATGACCCCCGAGGGCGAGTCCTTGGCCGAGGTGGTCGCCTGAATGTCCTCGAGGACCTACGTCGGGGACTCGGCCAGATTCTGGAACACAGCCAACAGACGGAGTCGAACCCGCTTCCGGAGGTCACCTCCTTCCGGGCGGCCACCAAGCAGCGCGATCTCGTCGCGGTGGACGGGTCGTACAGTTTCCTTTGGAACAGCGCCTCCCTCTGGCTCGCCGTCGTGAAGGTGGGCGCGCTTCTCTATCGCAACGGCCGGATTCAAGGCATCGAGAAGCACGAGAAGCCCGTAGTGATCTCCACCCGAGAGGGGTTCGCGGCCGAGGACGACCTGCAGGCCACCCTCTTCCGCCTCACGCGAGGGGCCAAGGAGCAGCACCGGGAGATTGTGAACGAGCTTCGGAAGTATTACGAACACCAGATTGCCCTGGAGGCGGCCCAGTCCGGCAGGAACTTGATCCTGGCCCTCGATGGCAGCCTGGCGTCGTTCCCGAAGGAGACTGATCGACTGGGGGACGTGGTGCGGACGTGCGAGGAACGCGGCCATCTGCTGGTGGGGGTCTCGAAGGACTCCGCCACCCACGCCTTCGGATCCTCCCGCACCGACGAGGAGCTGCTCCGCCCCCACGAGGGCATGGGGTTCGTGCCTGTGCCCGAGGAGTTTGAGGAGCACCAACGCGGGCTCCTGCACGGGGACGTCTACTTTGCGCGGTTGCACCCCCAGGCGCCGAAGTGGTTCCGGGTGGACATCGGGACCGGAAAGGAGGCCCCGGAGCGGGCCCTCGCAGAGGTGGCGGCCTACTGCGCCTCCCCGCTGTGCGTTGGCTATCCCCGCCCCCTCTTCGAGGCCCACCGGTTCGCGGTCACGATACGGCAGATGCGGGAGATGTACGAGGATGCCATCATCAAGGAAGGCGTCCGTCTGGGGGTTCCCGTCCCCCTCCTCGTGGACGGCCTGACGAGCATGGAGGGCGCGCCCCACGGGACCTTTCATGAATACCTGGACCAGGTCACGAGGGAGCTGAAGTGAAGATCGGTGAGGTCGTGTCCGCCTCGGCCCTCCGAGGGCTGGAGGCCAAGCTGGATCTGAAGAACCCGGAGGACCTGCGCATCGGATACCCGGTCATCGTCGAGGGCCGGCGGTACGACTTTTATTGCCTGGTGGAGGACGTGGTCAACGAGCCGTCCCACATCGCCGAACGCCTCGCGGGATCGCGTCTCCGGGACACCGTGATGCCCACCGGCATCGAGGAGGGCTACGGCGGTCCCATCTTCTATGCCAAGGCGGTCCTCAAACCCATCCAGCTCATCGAGAAGGAGACGGGCAGGCTCTCGGAGCCCCAGACGATCCCTCCGTACTTCTCGGAGGCCCGACATGCACGGGAGCCGGACGTCGAGCTGATCTACGAGAAGACACCGCGGTCGGCCCCCCTGGGTACGATTCGTGGCGTGACCCAGTTCTACGTCCACCTGGACTTCGAGCGGCTGAGCGAGAAGCCCTTCGCGATCTTCGGCCGGACGGGGGTGGGCAAATCCATCCTCAACAAGCTCGTCTGCCTCGGGATCCTGGGGGGGAACGTGGGCTCTGTCCTCGTCTTCGACATGCACGGCGAGTACGGGGTCTACTCCCGAACCGACAAGACCGAGGGGTTGAAGTTCTACTTCCCGGAACGGGTGGAAGTCCTCTCCTTGGACCCGAAGAACAAGGAGGCCCGGCCGTTCCTCATCAACGCCGAAGAGATTCGTCCGCAGGACCTTATTGTCGCGCTCCGAGACCTCAATCAGAACATGATCGATGCGATTTACGAGATCGCGAAGGGGCGACCGACCAATCTCCTCGCGGCGATTCAGGAGGCGGAACCGGAGCGGTTCGACGAGAGCCGGGTCCACCCCACGGTGCTCAACGCGCTGAAGCGACGGGTCCGGCGCCTCGAGCGCCTCCCCTTTCTCCGACCCACCGCCAAGGACGCCTTCTCCACCATGGTCTCCCTCGCCCGGCAGGGCAAGTCCCTCGTGCTGGACTTTGGGGACTTCGGGACTGACGAGATGGTCTACCTGTTCGTTGCCAACGTCCTGGCCCGGCGTTTCTTCGACCTGTACACGGAGAAGAACGAGGAGTTTCCGCGCCTCATCGTGTTCTTGGAGGAGGCCCACAAGTTTCTCGATCCCGACATCGCCACCTACACCATCTTCAGCAAGCTGGCCCGGGAGACCCGGAAGTTCAACCTGATCCTCGCCCTGGTCGACCAGCGTCCCTCCAAGATCGACGACGAGGTCCGAAGCCAGCTGGCGAATCGATTGGTGATGTCGCTCAAGGAACCCAGCGACGTGACCTCGTCCCTCGCCGGCGTCCCGGACCGGTCCATGTGGGAAAACATCGTCTCCACCATCCCGGCGCGGGTCGTCACCGTCTTCGGGGATGCCATTCGCATTCCCACCGTCATCGACGTCATGCGATACGACGACCTGAACGTCCGCGATCACCTGCTGGGTGGGGTCGCCACCCACGCGAAGCTCGATGGTCTCGCGGCCCGATCGGACGAGGTGCTCGAGCCGGGGGCGTGAGAGCCGTACCCAAAACTATAATGCCGACCCACGCCCGGTCCTTCTGAGGTCCCGTGCTCCAGGTCATCGAGCCCCTCCCCTTTCTCGCCCTCTCCTTCACCTCCTCGGTCTACCTCGCCGTGGGTGTCGTTCTTGCTTACCTGGGCCGGGCGATTTGGGGCCGTCTCATGACCCTGCTCGGCCTCATCCTGGGCGGGTCGGTTGGATACCAGAGCGGCGCCCTCATCCTCCCGGGGTTCGGAGGGGTCGCCCTGGCGGTCGTGGGCGCCCTTCTGGGGGCCATGATCTTCACCTGGCTCGTGGAGGTTGCCTTGGCGGGGATGGCGGGGTTCCTCGCGCTCTACGTGAGCTACCGGAGTTTCGTGGACCTCGCTGTCCTGGATCCGAGCGTGGCCCTCATCGTGGGCCTGCTCATCATGCTCGTGGTGTTCTCCATCGCGTTCTACTTCATGGATCGGATTATGAGTTACGTCACGGCCCTAGTGGGGGCGGTCTTGGCGGGGATCGGGCTCTTTCTCCTGACCAACGACCTGCCGCTCAGCGTGTCGGCCGCCGTGGGCATGGGCATCTCCGGGGCGGTGGTGCAGGAGGTCTTGGTGAAGCCCTACGTCACCCGGCTCAGGAAGAGGCCTCGCGTCGCCGCCCAGCCCCGGAAAGAGTAGCCACTTTCGGCGACCCCCCTCCTCTCCGGCCTTATAGCTCCTCCACGTCGCAACTCCGAGACCGTTCCGACGGGAGGACACATGGAGATGGAGCTGAGGGCCAGCCCTCCCCGACTGTACACGGGGAACCGGGTCCTCGACGGATTCCTGGGGGGCATCGCCCCCGGCCGTCTGACCTTCCTCAACAGCGCCAGTCCTTTCGTCCACGACCTGGTCTTCACCATGGCGGTCCGCCACGTGCTGGACTTCGACCGGGATGCGGTGTTCGTGGACGGAGGGAACACCATCAACCCCCACGCCCTCGTCTCGCTGGCGAAGCGGTTTGGGAGCACGCGGGAGGAGGTGCTGGGTCGCATCCGGGTGGCGCGGGCCTTCACGGTCTACCAGATGGCCTCCCTCCTTCTGGAGTCCCTGGAGGAGGAAGTGCGGGCGGGCCCCGGCCTCCTGATCCTCTCTCGTCTTCCCGATCTCTTCTTGGACGAGGAGGTGGAGTACCAGGAGGCGTATCATCTGCTCCGCCGGGGCCTGCG
>JBHIBW010000028.1:0-14927 GCA_046759265.1 Thermoplasmata archaeon | reverse complement strand
CGCTCCCGGCCTCCCCGAAGAGGAGGGTGATGCAGCCGCTCTCGATGCCCCCATCGAGGAGGGCATCCAGGGAAGGGCAGGCGACCTCGATTTTCACCCTCGAATCAACGGGCCGACGCTATTTAAGCCGCCTCGGCGGGCAGCCGGACGGCGTAGGTCACACGATACACATCGCGCCCGCCGCGTCGCCCGTGGAGCTTCGGGGAGGAGGTCACCTTCCCCCCGAGGTGCGATCTGACCCGCTGGGCCAGGGCCCTGGCGGCCTTGTTGCTGCTGAGGTAGATGTCCAGCCCACCGTGCACCGCCTCTTCCTTGGTCACAAACAGCCTTGGATCCCCCCGTACCCTCTCCTCGATCAACGCCCGTACGGTCTTCTTCTCCTCTTCCGCCACGGGGCGTTTCTGGGCGCGAATCTGGAGAATGGCCTCGTAGTACTGCCCGTGCTGCTTCGCGCACTCGGGACAGGTCGTCCGCCGGAGCCGAACCCGGGATTCGCCGATCTGCTCGGTCTCGAGCCCCGGGAGGACCACGCGATGCGTGAGTCGGAGGCCGACCTCATCCAGGTGCCGCAGGTCCATGTGCAAGAGGACACGATGGTCCCGGACATCGCGGGAGACTTCGGCGGCCTTCTCGACGGTCCGGAGGAGGGCCTCGCTCAAGTCGGTCTCCTCCCATCCGCGTGGGACGTGAAACCGACCGCAGTGGACGCACCGTTCCAGCTCGAGGACCGACGGGAGCTCCACGAGGGTGCGCTTCGTCGGGAGGCAGTCTGCGCAGAGGCCCTCGTACACGGGACCCTCCGTCCCGCACTCGACACAGAAACTGATCATAACACGACCATCTGGGCGTGCGGGACGCCGTTGATGCGGATGATGCCCCCCTCTTCGATGAATCCGCCCTCCAACGCGGCCGTGACGGTCTCCTCCCCCACAAAGTTCCCGATGGTGGCGAGGCGTAGGTGTCGCAGCAGCTGCTCCCGGTCCGCGGCGACGCCGTCGTAGAAGTCGGGCTTGACTTCCAGGCGGAGTTCTCCCTCCCGCAGCGTCTGTCCCAGAAGCTCCGCGTCGCACGCCGCGACCAAGACCTCCCTGCCCTGGTTGTAGACCTTAAGCCGTATCAGCCTTACCACGTCCCCCGTTGGATCTATGTTGCCGATCCTTATGGGACCGCGGCCATTGGTCCGATGGGCCATGAAGGTTCCCACCTGAGTGTCGTCATGCTGGGCTCGTTTCCAGTATGGGGCGGCCCTCGGAATCCTAATCTCCAGGTCCCCTGCCGCGCCCAACCCCAAGAGCGTAGGCGAGGATTCCCACCGCCATAGCGAGAAGGCCCGAAATGGCGAGGAACAGGGGGGACATACAGGGACCGCTCTGTCCACAGATAGCCGCGAATGCCCATGCCGCCCACCCAAAGAACCCGAACCCCACCGCGAGGAAGGCGAACCCGGCCACTCGGAGACCCCGGGGCGACCAACCGATCCTCTCTTCCATCGTGGGAGGAACCCCGCTAGCTTTCGTAACTATCGTCGACGCGCTCCATTGCCCTACATGCACGAACGCAAAGGCGACAAGCATTAGGGCGAATGGGCCGCCCCACATGAGGACGAAGAACGCCTCCCGTAGGACGGGTAGGGGCACCACAAAGAAGCCGACAAAGACAACCCATCCAAGGGCGGTTCCCAGCGAAGTGACAACAGCCCTTCGAGACCTTCCCCAGGCCAGGCGGGCGGCGTAGCCTGTGACCGCGGGAACGGCCGCGAGGAGGGCGTTGAGGGTCACCAGGTCGCTCTCACCCCAGAGGGTGAAGATGGAGGCCAGGGCCATTACCAGTGCCCCTCCCCCCAGGATACCGAGTGGACCCACCCACCATGGAATTCGGGCCAGGTATATTCCCGCCCACAATGGCGCGGAATCCTAAAGCCTTGCCACTCTGCGGCGTCCCTCGGACCGGCCGCGTGTGTCCCTAGAATCGGCTCACGAGGCGCCACTTGTTGGGGGCCGGCGAATAGACCTCCCCTTCCTGGCTCCACCGCTTGAGCCAGGCCTCCACGCGATTGGGGGGGACGCCCCTCTCCTCGGCCGCTTCCGTGATATCCTTCAGGTCCGCCGCGCCGTCCCGTTCGGCCAGCTCGCCGATGATTTCCCGCAAGGTGATCATCTGCGCCCGCTGCGATTGGCTGAGGCCCACGGCAACGATGTCGATGTCGAATCCACCCTCGATGCCTGTCACTCGCTCCAGCCAGTATTCGACGATGTGCACGGATCGTTCGGCGTCCTCCTCCTCGACCTCGGGGCTAAGCCGGGCCCGTGCACTGGCCTCGGCGAGCCGGATGAAGGCCTCCAGCTGCCGGGGCGTGATGGGGACGGTCCCCGTCTCCCCCTCTCCCTGCTTTCGAATCTCCAGGTACTTGTCCTGGATCACCTGCATGGCCTCGGGGGTAAGGACCGGGTAGAGGCGCTTCGCGTAGGCCACATACTTCCGAAGAAACCTGGGTTCGAAGAAGGGGAGGAAGGTCTCGTCCACTTCCTCCGGACGGCCCTCGAGTCGGTGGGCCTCGGCCTGGCGGATTTTTTCGCCGGCCAGATGGCCGCGAAGGATGTGCTCCGCCATCGCGCGATCCACCTGGGCTTGCGGCTTGTCCAGGATGGGAAAGATGGTGTCGAACCGGCTAAGCAGAGTAGGTGGCAGATTTATCTGCTCTGATATATATTTACCAGAATCAAAGCGGCCAAAGGTCGGGTTGGCAGCGGCAAGGATGGACGTTCGTGTCTGAAGAGTGGCAGTGATGCCGGCCTTGGCGATGTGAACCGTCTGTTGTTCCATCGCGTTGTGGATGCTCGAACGATCCTGGTCGCTCATCTTCTCGATCTCATCAATCGCCACGACACCCCGGTCCCCCAGTACCAAGGCCCCGGCCTCCAGCGTCCATCGTCCCTCCCCGAACTCGTCCCGGACCGCCGCGGCCACCAGGCCTGCTGGCGTCGCTGCCTTACCAGATGTGTAGATCCCCCTCGGGGAGAGCTTCACGATGTAGGTCAGCAGTTCGGATTTCGCGGTGTTGTGGCTGATGATGCCATTGGCAATGAACCGCTGAGGACCCGGGACCTCAACATCGTAAACGGTTTCCACTCCCGCTGGGCGAATCGAAACAATCCGTTCAGACAGGTGGGCGTGCCAGCGGCGACTGCGACGCTGGGCCTCCTTGACCACGTCCTCCAGTTTCTTCCCCTTCTTCTGACTGGCGAAGCCCACCTTCTCCGCGAACTTGATCAGCGAGCTGGCTTGACGGATGACCAAGGAACCGCTCGGACCACCTCGAACCAATTCTCCTCGGGCGGAACGGTGAGGTCTGGGCGCGGGCCCCCATAGAATCCGGCTGTGAATCCCCCATCTTAGGAGAAGGATCTGGACGTCTCGAAGCAACTCGACTTCGGCCGCTCTTAGGGTGATGGCCGTCCTCCCTCGTCCCTTAGCAAAGCAGGACCCATCCGCTTCGAAGAGCCAGCAGAGGAAGGAGCTCACCACCGAGTTCCGGGATCTGAAGATGGAGTCCGGAACCCGTTTGACCCGAAGATCCCGAAGCCATCGCGCGATCGGAGTACGGTCCACCTGATAAACAACGGCGCCATGCCGAGGCTTCTGCCGGTTCGGAGTTACACCAAAGACTTCCTCTATCAGACCCTCCAGCAAGGGCTCGAGTTCCAGCTCTTCAGTCGCTATCTGGAACGCCACTCTTCGGTCCTGAATCCAGCCATCCCCTAGAATGTAACCTAGAATGGCGGCGAGCTTCTCATCAACGAACTCGGGGACCCGAACATGCCACGATCTATGGTAATAGTCCGGCTTCTCCCACCCCGTGGGAATGAGGGCCTGTTTCGTGCATTTGATGCTGGGTGTCACCCGGAGGCGGTCTCCAACCCGCAACTCATCAAAGCGTGTCCATTCCCCAGCGCGAGCCGTGGGATTCCAGACGAGAAGGGGATGGTTGTAGGTGCCCTTGATGCACTTTCCCGATTCCGTGACGACTTCCAGGATCGGCTGCTTTTCGTATCGATGGAAACGAGTCGCCATTCCGCTTCGATAGCCCCCAGTCCCTAAGCGCAATCTCTCCGAGATTCGCTGAAGGTGATAGCGACCGAGATCCTCGAGCTTGGCAGTGGTGCCGTTTCCGAGTGTGATGCGCTCATCGCCGACGAGACAGCCTGGATCGCCGATGAGCAATATGTGGCTGTCTCCCCTGATGCGCCGCCCGTCCGGCAACTCCTTGGCGACACCTCCGAACAGCTGCAGGGCCAGGGCCTCCTTTTCCACGCTCATTCCGTAGATGGAGGGGGCGATCGACCCGACGATCTTGCGAATGACATCCCCACTCGCGGCCTCTTCCAGGATCCGTTCCTCGTCCTCTGGCGTGATCTCAATTTCCTCGTATTCGACCTGTTCTAGCTCCAGGCCGACGACATCGAGGAAGATGTCGAAGAGCGTGGACTTGGACCGGAACCGGCCTCGCTGTGAGCCGCGCAGGACCCCGTTGAAGACGATGCGATCCCCCGGATTCACGACGCCGACGAGATCTTCCTCCAGGTAGCCAGCGAGCCGCTGGGGCGCCTCCCCCCCGCGGAGTTCCTCTGGCGGTTCCTGAATCTCGATTTTCTGGGTGTCGATGTAGCGGGACCCCTCATCCAAAAGCTTGAATTTCGTCGATCCAGCGGTGCGGCCGCAACCCCCCTGGTCCTCGTAGCACTCCAGCGGTTCGTGGTATTCGAGGCCCTCCTGGGCTTCCTTGATCACGGCCCCGCATCGCAGGCATTGGAAGACGGCCTCCACCAGACGGGGACGGACCTCCGTCGCCTTGCGCACGAGCCCCTCCACCGAAACGAGCCTTCCCAGATGCTTGGCTCGCAAGTCCCGCACTTCGACCCGGAGGTCCCGGGGAACCCCTCGGACGCGAAACCGGATCTCCGCCTCCTCGGTCGGCGGGACAAAGCTGCGGATGGCCTGTTCCACCGAGTACACGGCGTTCTGCGGGTGGTCGAGCAGGTAGATGGCCAGATCCGAGTCGAACCGGTCGATGGCGCCATAGTCCACCTCCAGGCTGCGCTCCTCAGGGTAGGCATCGGCGAGCCTCGTAATCCGCCCGCTCAGATCGGCCTCGTCGAGGAATTCTTCCCATCGTGCGACCAACTCCTCGGTCGAATAACTCAGCAGCTGTCGGTTCCCCCTTCGCTTCTTGGTGAGCATGGGCTATTTAACAATCGGGCCATCACTTCGCGTGGGCCTCTCCACCCTCGGGACCCGATTTCCACTGGAACTACTGGCCTCGATTTTTGCACCGCTGTTCGTCAGCTGCAGACGGAGTAGCCGCACCCGCGGCAATGGAAGCATCCCCCTTCCGGGACCAACGCAAGGCCGCACGCGGGACAGTACCGCATCACCACGATCGAGATGGCGTCCTCTCGTCGATCAACTGCTCTTTCCAATCGCTTACCCCATTCCTCAGCTCCGAGGACTATAAAGGACCGGAGGCGAGGGGTGTCCGAAAGTGTCGGCTCTACACAAGCTTTAATCGTACCAGGTCTGTTACCAGCGGGCGGGGGAGCCAGTGTTCGTTCCGGAACGCAACCTCAAAGAGCTCATTCTCTCTTATCTCAAACGGGAGGAGACCTCCATCAGCGGGTTGGCCCGCCGGCTGGAGGATGATGGATACAAGCTCCACCGCCTCCTGGTCACTGGCTACCTCCGGGCCCTCTCGGACCTCGGTTACGTTCGGGAGCGGGAGATCCCCCCAGCCAAGGTCTACGGCCTGGCGGGCGGCCGCGAACGCAACCTGTACGAGATGCTCGGAGACATTGCCCGGGACATCGAGGGCGACGAGCGGAAGGCGGTCCGTCTCGCCATCGCGATCTTGCAGCGCCTCTTCCGCCGCCCCATCTTCCTTCGGGAGGTCCGAGAAGCCGGCTTCCCCAGCGGGTACGACGCCTTCATGGTGGAGGAGGAGGGACGGAAGGAGGCGCGGAAGGAGCTGGCCAAGGTCGGGATCCGACTGCCCCTGAGCGAGCCCGCCTACCAGGTGAAATCCCGACGCAGCGAGAAGCAGGAGGAGGCCCTGCTCCGGCTGGTGCTGGAGCGCTTTGGGGTCGCCGGCTTGGTCATGGAGACGAAGCAGACGCGGCTTGCGGAGAAGTCGAGTTAGGGATCCCAGGCGGGCGTAGGGACCCCTCAGTCCCGCCGGATGAGCACGACGGCGATTAGGATTAACCCCACCGCGATCAGGCCGATGCCGGGGAACACCATCCACGCGAACGGCTGGTTGACCGCGAAGTAGGTGGCCCGGACCTGGAAGCCGAGCGAGCTGACGGTGTCCTGATTCCACACGAGCACGTGGTTGGCCACGGCCTGGATCAGGGCCGTGAGGTTGTCGCAATCGATGCCGCCCTGCGGGACCACGTTGGTCTCGTTGAAGCGCTCCACCTCCGTGATCGTGAGCGCGTGGATGCTGAGACCGCAGGGCAGCGTCTCCCCATTGATTTCGACCCATCCGAAGTCGGTCCGATTGATGGGCAGGAGGTGGGTACCGGGGGTGACGACGCCTTGGAACACCTCTTGGTCCAGTTCCGTGCCCTCCGGAACGGTGGAGACGAAAATTAGGACAAACCCGACCGCCGTCAGGAGCACCCCAAGGAGGATGAACGCGATGAATCGGGTCTTCTTGCGCGTCCGGCGGAGTTCCCGTTCGGCCCCTTCCTTCTCCAGACCGCCTCCCTCCCTGTCGCAAGGTAGCGGGGCCAGGAAATAAACCTTCGGAGCCCCGGCGACGCATGGCCGGAAGCTAGGCCGCTGGGCTTGACGCGCCGCCTGGATCCAGGGCCCCGGGGGCGTTCTCCATCCCGCACCCCCGCGAGCACCGGCAGCCCGCGGTGAGGCTGCTCACTTCCGTGCCTGACCCGGTTCCCACGGCTAAGGTCGGGTCCCCGGCCCTCCGGCCCGTTTCCCAACCAGCCCCGGTCCCGCGGGACAGGATCTCAGCGTCGGCCATCCGGACTGGAAACCGGCAGGCTACGCCTCGCCCAGCTGTCGGCCCCGCATATCGACGGTTTCGGTGTACAAGGGGACGCCGAGCCCCCCGCCCAAGCCTAGCGTGTGCGAATGCAGGGCCAGGGATAATTAAGTTTGTGCCGTGGTCTCAGCGCTGCATCAGCTTGATGATGGCCTCGGCGGGCTCGCCGTTGGCCTCGACGAGGGCCTGGCGGGCCGCCTCCGGGCTGACGCCGGCCCGCTCGGCCACGAGCTGCACGTCCTCCTCCGGGATCGCCGGGCCGCCTTCCAGGGTGCCCTCCTCCGCCTGCCCAGTAACCATGAACATGTGCTGGCCCTGCGCGTCCATTTCGGCGACCCCCGGATTGCGGATGACGAGCTCCCGATCGGCCGTCCGGATGATGACCTCCTCCACCCCTTCCCACTCCTTGTAGCCGAGCTGTCGCATCATCTTCTTGGCCTGGCGCGGGTCCACACGGCCGCCGGGGAGTCCGGGAATCATACCGATCGCTCGACGAATCTCGCTCCGTCTATAAGAGCGTTCAAACGCGAAGTGGCTGCCTGAGCGTTAAATACGCCGCGGGGCCATGAAACGGCCGTGAAGGTCGCCGTGGTCTTCGAGGACAAGTGCCACCCCGATCGGTGCAACCTCGAGTGCATGGCCTACTGCCCGCCCATGCGGACGGGGACGGAAGTCATCTGGCTGAGCGAGGAGACCGGCCGGGCGGTCATCTCGGAGGAGACCTGCATCGTGTGTGCGATCTGCGTCAAGAAGTGTCCGTTTGACGCCATCCGGATCCACAATTTGCCCGACGAGCTGGGCGAGGACATGGTCCACCGCTACGGGCGGAACCGGTTCCGCCTGTTCCGCCTTCCGGTTCCGAAGGAGGGCCACGTCATCGGGCTCCTCGGTCCCAATGGCATCGGCAAGACGACCGTGCTGAACATCCTCGCGGGGCAGCTCATCCCCAACCTCGGTGGATACGAGGTCGAGGCAGATTGGGACCGCGCCCTCGAGGCGTACGCCGGGACGGAGATGCAGAACTACCTCCGGCCCCTCGCCGACGGGACCCGGCGGACCGCCCTGAAGCCGCAGTACGTGGACCGCCTCCCCGCCGTCCAGAAGGGGGAGGTGGGTCCCCTGCTGGAGGCCGTGGACGAGCGGGGGGAGCTGGACGCCGTGGTCCAAGATCTCGAGCTCGAGGGATTCCTCGACAGCGCGCTGAAGACCCTATCCGGGGGGGAACTCCAGCGGACCGCCATCGCGGCGACTCTGCTGAAGGACGCGGACGCCTACTTCTTCGATGAGCCCTCCTCCTACCTAGACATCCATCAGCGCCTCAGGGTGGCCCGGGTCATCCACGACCTGTCGCGGCGGAAGCCGGTGGTGGTGGTGGAGCACGACCTGGCCATCCTGGACTTCCTGGCCGAGACGGTCTACCTGCTCTACGGGGAGAAGGGCACGTACGGCATCGTCGCCCAACCCCGCCCGGTCCGCAGTGCCATCAACGTGTACCTGGAGGGGTACCTCCCGGCGGAGAACGTCCGGTTTCGGCGGCGCGAAATCCGCTTCGAGGCCCGGGCCCCGCGGCCCGAGTGGAAGGCCGAGACGCTGCTGACCTTCTCCCCCTTGGAGGTGGCGTTGGATGGCTTCTCGCTGGAGGCCGAGGGGGGCGTCGTCCGCAAGGGCGAGGTGGTGGGCGTCCTCGGCCCCAACGCCACGGGCAAGACGACCTTCGTCCGCGTGCTGGCGGGGGAGCTCCGGCCCGAGACCGGGGGGGTGGAGGGGGAGGCCACGGTCTCGTACAAGCCCCAGTACATCCAGTTCACCTACGAGGGGAGCGTCCGGGAACTCCTCCTTGGCCGGATCGGGAAGCAGGTGGAGAGCAGCTACTTCCGGACGGAGGTGGCGGTCCCCCTCGAACTGGATCCGATCTACGAGAAGGAGGTCACCTCCCTCTCGGGCGGGGAGCAGCAACGGGTGGCCATCGCCCAGGCCCTCGGGGCGGAGGCGGACATCTACCTCATGGACGAGCCCTCGGCTTACCTGGACAGCAACCAGCGGATGGAGGCGGCCCGCGGCATCCGGCGGGCCATGGAGAACACGGGGAAGACGGCCCTCATCGTGGACCACGATGTCTACTTCATCGACATGGTCGCGGACTCCCTGATGGTGTTCACCGGGGAGCCTGGAAAGGCAGGCCGCGGGACCGGTCCCTACCCCATGCGGGACGGGATGAACCGCTTCCTCCGGGAGGTCGACGTGACCTTCCGACGGGATCGGGACACGCAGCGGCCCCGCATCAACAACCCGGACTCCAAGCTGGACCGGCGGCAGAAGACGGCGGGGGAGTTTTACTACCAGGCGGCCTAGGGGGAGTGGGCCTCCCCGACCGCCCGGCGATTCCGGCGCCACCACCGGAAGCCGAGGTAGCCCACGAGGACGGCCCCGACGGCCGCCAGGACGATGAGGTCGAAGTTTTCCAGGCTTTCCGCGAAGGCGAAGGCGGCCTGGCCGAGGACGAACCCCGCGCTGACCAGAATCGTCGACCAGATGAGGGCCCCGAAGAAGGTGAAGGGGATGAAGAGCCGGAGGTCCATTCGCGTGATTCCTGCAGGGAAGGAGATAACGGAGCGGAAGCCGGTGAAGGAGTTCGCGAGGAAGACCGCCCAGCTGCCCCACCGTTGGAACCAGCCGTCCACCTGGTCCAGGGTCTGCGCCTCGAAACGGAAGAAGCGACCGTACCTCACCAGGAACGGCCGGCCCAAGAATCGGCCGATGGCGTAGGCGCCGAGGGAACCGATAGTCGCCCCGGAGGTCGCGACAAGAATGACGAAGGGAAGGGAGAAGGTGCCTTCCCGGGCCAGCAGGCCGGCGAAAGGGAGGATGGCCGCGCTGGGAATGGGCGTGAGGACCCCCTCGACGACCATCGCCGCGAAGATCGCGAGGTACCCCCCCGTCGCCACGAGGTCCAGAAGGAAGTTCGCGATCTCCAGGAAGACCATTGACGCGCTCTATTCGGCTCGCTCGCTTAAAAGTTGGTGAGTCGGGATCAGGGCACGCCCGGGCCAGGCCCCTCGGCCCCGGTCAGGGGAATCCATTGCCCCTGGCGGTCCTCCTCGAGTTCCCCTCCCTCGGCGACGAGCGTTCCCCGGACGAAGGTGGCCGTCGGGAAGATTCCCTCCCACCCCTCGAAGGGGGTCCACCCGGCCTTGGAGTGGAGATCTCGCGCGTGCACGGGGGTCCGATTCCGCGGGTCGAAGACGGCGATGTCGGCGTCCATCCCCACTTCCAGGGCGCCTTTCCCACGGAGACCAAAGAGGGCGGCCGGGCGACGGCTCAGCGTCCGGACGAGGACGTCGAGGGGGAGTTCCCCTCGCTGGACCCGGGCGAACATGAGGGGGTACACGGTCTCAACGTTCGGGGCGCCCGGTGGTGCCACGTCGAACTTCTGCGCCTTCTCCTCGAGGGTGTGGGGCGCATGGTCGGTCGCAAGAACGTCGATCCGCCCACGGGCGAACGCCTTCCACAGGCCTTTCCGTTGCTCGGGGGGCCGCAGCGGGGGGTTCACCTTGCCCCGGGTCCCGAGCTCGGCCGTGACATCCAGGAGGAGGTGCATCGGCGTCACCTCGACGCTGACATGGGCACCCCGAAGGGTCCGCAGGCCGGCGTGGGACGAGAGGTGGGCAACGTGGACCCGTCCAGCCCGGTGCCAGGAGACCAGTTTGCGTAGGGCGCTCTTCTCCGCGGTTGCTCCCCCTCGGGCCTCGTGGTGGTCGGCGAGACTCTCCTCCGTTCGAGGCGTGAAGGCCGAGGGATCCTCGGCGTGAACCGTCAGGGGTCTTGCCGTTTCCCCGAGGGTCCCCAGGATCTCCGGCAGGGCGTCCTCCGAGCCGGCGAGGCCGCCAAAGCTCTCGGCCCAGTAGAACTTGAAGGCGTGACAGTAGGGTTCCAACCGCGGGAGGTCCGCGGCGTTCAGGACCCCTCCGAAGAGCCCAAAGTCGACGTTGGCCTTCCGACTGACCGCGGCCCGCTTCTCCCTCAGGCGATCGGCCGTGGTCGCGTGCGGCTGGGTGTTGGGCATGTCGAGGACGCTGGTGATGCCCCCCACGGCTGCCGCTTCGCTGCCTGTGAAGAAGTCCTCCTTGTGGGTGAGGCCGGGGTCGCGGAAGTGCACGTGGACGTCGACCCCCCCAGGGAGGAGAATACGGTCGCCGAAGTCGTGCCGTTCGTCCCCCCGCAACGTCTTTCGAATTTGGCGGATGACGCCGTCCTCGACGCCGAGGGCGAGGGCCTGGAGTTCGCCCCGGTAGTACGCCCTACCCTGGATGACCATCATGGACCGTGTTGAGGAGTCGTCGAGCGACGGGCCCGCGGGGCTCCACCTCCCGGAAGATTTCGGCCTCAAAGCGGTAGACGACCACGTCAGGCTCAAACCAGGCGTCGGGGAGGAGGCCGGCCTTCATGCACGCCTGCGCCAGGAACTCATCGGGGGCCCATCCCTGTTCCGTGGCCACCTGAGGTAGAAGGAGGCCGCTCATGGCCCCCTGCCGAACGATCAGGCCGTGGACGCCGACCTCTACGAGGCCGGGGTACTCCACCGGTCGTTCCGCAGGGAGTCGCTCCGGGGCCGTAAGAAGGCTGACCTCCACCACGATCGCGTCGGACTCCTCTGGGCCGAGGGGTTCAAACCGGGGGTCGTGGCAGGAAGCCACGGCGGCCCGCTGGACCGCGTCGTCGAGGGAGCGGCCCGATTCCACGAAGCCGATGCACCCCCGGAGTGTCCCCCCGGGGTGGGTGTTGAGGGTGACAAACACGTGACCGGGTTGGGCGAAGGCGTCTCGGCGTTCGGGACGGGCCTCTATGGGGCGTCCCGCTCGCGAATCCACGGACCAACGGGCGAGACGGACTCCGGCCTCCCCGTCGGCCTGGCTCCACATCGGCCGAATCAGGAGAAGCCCCGGCTTTAACCCTTCTCCCCCTTTTTGCAGGGCCACGAATCCGGCTAGAAACCTTTAACTGAAGACCGATGGTTTTCGCGACCGGGCGAATCCGTGAAGGCAATCCCCGTTCTCGAAATCATGTCGAAGCAACCCATCACCCTGGCCGCCGACGCCTCCATTCACGACGCGGCGCGTTGGATGCGGAAGCGGGACGTGGGGAGCCTCCTGGTCGTCCAAGACGGGAAGCCCATCGGCATCGTCACCGAGAAAGACCTCGTGACCAAGGTCGTGGCGGAGGATCGCCTTCCCTCCGAGATGCGGGTGGAGGAGTGCATGACGTCTCCCTTGGTCACCGTGGAGCCCTACCAGGAGGTCGTCGACGCGGCGAAGACCATGGCGGAGCTGCGGATCCGTCGACTCCCCGTCGTGGACGGCGAGACCCTCGTGGGCCTCATCACGGAAAACGACGTGCTCAAGGTTTGGCCCGCGCTGATCGAAATCACCCGGCAACGGGCGGAGTTGGCGATGCAGGGAGAGGGGAACGGTGTGGGGTACTGCGAGTCCTGCGCCACGTTCTCCGACCAGCTGGGGCTTCACCACGGCCAGCTGCTCTGCCCTGCGTGCGGAGGAGCCTAGCCCTGCCCTCTCTCCCGCGGTAATCGTGTCGCAAAATTTAAGCTGACCCAGGGGGACGGCCGCGCGAGATGCGGTTTGTGAAGATCTCCAAGCCCGAGATGGAGGCGGTTCGACAGCTGTACGAGAGCGTCATGTCGTACGCCTGCCACGGACTCTTCTTCCGGGAGGGCCTCTCCCTCGGCGGGGAAGTGGCCGAGATGGCGGCCAAGGGGGAGGACTTCTTCGACGCGTGCCGCCGCATCCTCATCGCCCGGGGCTGGGCGGAGGACATCACCTTCGGGGAGAAGGAGGTGAAGGTCGCGGGCTCCATCGAGGCCACCGAGGAAGCGAGCGCGGTCACCTGTCACCGTCTCAAAGGAATCCTCTCTCGTGTCCTGGAATCCGACGGGAGCCCGCGGGTCAGCCTGACGGAGACGAAGTGCGCGAGCACGGGCGGGGCCGCCTGCGTGTTCAAGGTGGAGGCGGCCGCATGAGCCTGGAGGACGTCCTGGGGAGGCTCCGGGAGGAGACCGAGGCCATCGCCTCGGCCATCATCAGTCGGGACGGCCTGGTCATCGCCTCCGATCTCCCGGAAGGGGTGTCCGCGGAGACCTTCTCCATCATGTGCGCGGCCATCATGGGAGCCGCCATGACGGCGGTGACCGAGATGGGCCGGAGCGCGCCCACGCGGATTCTCTTGGAGTCGAAGGACCTGCTGGTCGTGATTTACGCCGCGGACCGTCGCTCCATGCTGGTGGTCGCCCTCCCTCCAGAGGCCGACGTATCGAAGGTGGACAAGCGGGTCGATCTCGTGGTCGAACAGATCGCCACGGCCTAGCCCCCAAAGCGTTATACCGACTCCTCTGTTCGCTCCGACACGGGCCCGTAGTCTAGTGGTTTGCCTCCGTGAGGCCCACCAATGACGCCACCCTTACAATCCTCATAGGATAGGTGGAGGTCGTCGGTTCGATCCCGACCGGGCCCATCCCCTCTGCCGGCTAAGGCTTCCCCCTCGGCGGCGACCGGCCCCGGCCCGAGGTCGAAGGGTGCGCATTCTTCCGACCCCCTTCCACCATCATCCCTTCGAGGCGACCCAGGTACGCGCCGTTGAGGAGGTACACCTGGGCCCGTTTCATGTCCACCATTCCCGACCGCAGGACGGGTCCCAGGTACCGTCGACCCGTCTCGTTCATGGGGGTGCCTCCGGAGAACTCGTTGAAGGCCGGGACCAAGACCAGGTCCTTGGGGTGCTGAGCATACCGAGGGTGATCGGCCGTGAAGGGGGCGCGGACCCAGCAACGCTCGTAGGTGCGGGGACCGAGCCGGTCGGGGAAGAGGAGGGTCGGGTGGTTGTGGCCCATGAGGAGCGTTTCGGCCTCCATGACCTCGGGGGAAGGCCAGGCGTGGCCGTGGACGTAGGCGACGTCGTCCCGCCGATACCCCTCGGGTCCATGGAGGGTCACCCACCGCGGCAGGAGGTAGGCGATATTCCCGTCGTGATTGCCCTGGACGAGATGGACCTCGGGTACCGATTCCTCGATCAGGTCGAAGAAGCGAGGCACGTCCCTTCGCTCGAGGCCCGTGAAACGAGGGATCTCGTGCTTCAAGTCCCCCAGGATGACGAGGCGTCTGGGCCCGATCTCCTCCAGGAGGGAGGCGATGGTCTCGCCCATCTTCTTCGTCTGGCTGGGAAGGGTAAACCCTTCGCGGCGAAGCTCCTCCTCCTTCCCGATGTGGAGGTCTGCGACAATGAGATCTTCCCCCGCCCGGATTACAGGCCGGTCGGGAACCGGGTCCAGGTTCGCGAACCCCACGTCGATCGCCCGAGGATGGCCCCGGCGCCATATTACCCTGGCGGGGGCGCGCCGGGCGGATGGGACGAGGCTAGGCGCTCAGCCGAAGAGAACCTTGGGTGCCATCTTGCGTACCTCGGAGACGTGGGAGGGGACCGAGGCGACCATGACAGCCCAATCCACCGCTTCTCGCACTCGGAGCGCCCGCGCCAGTGGACTGACCTTTCGGAACGGTCGTACCCGCCCGTCTTCAACCACGCCGAGATCCACGAGGGAGATGCGAGGTTCCGTGAGGAGGATCTCCGGGGCCGGAATGTCCACGATGACCTGGCCCGGGGGCAGGCCCAGGCGGTCCCCGATGGCGCCCTCGGCTTGTTTCCGCTTCTCTGGGGCGGAGAGTTCCACCAGTCGCGCTCGATCCTCCGGTCCCAGCTCGCGCATCTCGCGGGTCCATGCCCGCTTGTAAAGCCTCCGGTACTTCACGCGAAGGGCGGTCTCCCGCGGGTGCCCATCCTGGCCGAGGAGCCACGCCATGAGCTCCGC
>JBHIBW010000027.1:0-15387 GCA_046759265.1 Thermoplasmata archaeon | reverse complement strand
CCTTCTTCAACGCAGGTTCCTCCTCCTCGTAGGTCGCCTTTTCGACTTGGTAGAAGAGACCGATGGGAATCCGCTCGCCCCACTCGTGGGCCTTCGCGTAGGCCGCAAGGAGATCCGTCGTGTCGTGATCCTCTTCCTCGAGCTTGTAGACCCGCTCGCGGAAGAAGGGATACGTGTTCACTTTGTTGTAGGTAACGCAGGGAGAGAAGACGTCCACCAGGGCGAACCCCTTGTGCCTCAGACCCCCCTCGATGAGGGTGGCCATCTGCTTGGGATCCCCCGAGAAGCCCCGGGAGATGTAGGAGGCGCCCGCGCTGAGGGCCAGGGCGATGGGGTTCACGGGCCACTCGATGGATCCCCATGGCGTGGACTTCGTGACGTGACCCCGCTCGCTTGTGGGCGAGGCCTGCCCGGTGGTGAGTCCGTAGATCTCGTTGTTCATCACGATGTACGTGAGGTCGAAGTTCCGTCGCATTGCGTGGATGAAGTGGCCGAGCCCGATGCCGTAGCCGTCCCCGTCACCCCCGGTGGCGATCACGGTCAGGTCGGGATTGGCCAGGCGGATCCCCGTCGCGACGGGCATCACGCGGCCGTGGACCCCATGGAAGCCGTAGGACCGGAGGAAGTGAGGGAAGTTGGAGGAACAGCCGATGCCCGAGACGACGACGAGGTCCTTGGGGTCCAACTCGGTGGCCTGGATGGCCTTCAGCGTCGCGTTCAGGACGCCGAAGTCCCCGCACCCCGGACACCACGTGACCTTCGTGTCGGATTTGATCACGTGAACCTCAACGGCCATTCAACACCTCCTGCGTCTTCCGCACGATCTCTCTCGGATAGAAGGGCTCCCCATCGTACTTGTGAAGCTCGTGCGCGACGCGGATCCCCGTTTCCGCCCGGAGCAAGCGATGGAATTGGCCGGTGTAATTGCCCTCGACGATGAGCGTCTCGGAGGCGCTCTCCAGGGCCTCCGTTGCCTCCTCCACCCGGAGGGGCCATAGGTCGAAGAACTCCAGCGAGTTGACGCGGGTGCCCTCCGTCTTGAGGATTTCCACGGCGTCCCGGACGGCCGCCTGGGTCGATCCCCAGGAGACGACGGTGAGGTCGGCCTCCGCCGGCCCCCAGAGCTCGGGTGGGTTCATCTCGGTGAGGGCCGTCTCGAGCTTTCGCATCCGTTTGTCCATCATCCGGGTCCGGGTGTCGATGTGCTCCGGGATCCCGGCGAGGACGTCGCTGATGAGCTCCCCCTTTTCGTCGTGCTCGTCGCTGCCGGCCACAAACATGAGACCGGATTGGCCGGGAAGCGCACGCGGTGAGATGCCCGACTTGGTAATCTCGTACCGGCGGTACTCCTCCTCCCCGTCCTCCGCCACGAGGCCTCGGACGATGGGCACCTGAAAGTCGGGCAGCTCCACGGTCCGCCACATCTCCCCCAGGTAGAGGTCGGTCACGATGAAAACGGGACACTGGTAGCTCTCGGCCAGGTTGAAGGCACGCCAGGCGGCCTCGAAACACTCCTCGGGGTTACGCGGCGCGAGAATGATTCGGGGGAAGTCGCCCTGCGAGGCGCCAAAGACCATCTGAAGATCCCCCTGCTCCGTCTTCGTCGGGAGCCCCGTGGAGGGGCCGGCCCGCTGCGCCTCCACGATCACCGCCGGGGTCTCCGTCATCCCGGCCAGACCCGTGGCCTCGACCATGAGGGAATAGCCTCCCCCGGACGTGGCCGTCATGGCCCGGGCCCCGGCGAAGTTGGCGCCGATGATGAGGTTCATCGCCGCGAGCTCGTCCTCCGTCTGCTTCACGACGACCCCGTAATCCTTGGAATGGGCCGCCATCCAATGCATGATGCCGGAGGCGGGGGTCATCGGGTACTGGGCGACCAGCTTGACTCCGCCCGCCAGCGCGCCGAGGCAGAGGGACTGATGGCCGGACATGAGGGGTCGCCCCTCTCCGTTGGGCCGGAGGCCGAACTCGAAGGGATCGTGCTGCTCCTGAGCGTGGCGGCGGCCCTTCTCCGCGACCGTCTCGTTGAGCTTGACGATTTCCTCCCCCTTCCGCCCGAACATCTTCGCCAGACTCCCGCCGAGGACCTTCCGGTCGATCCCCAGATAGTGCACGAGCGCCCCGAGCGTGGCGACGTTCTGCATGAGGGGCTTCCCGCTGACGTCCATCGAGATGGCCTGAGCGGGGACGGGAAGGGAATTCACGCCTTCCGGAAGGACGGACGCATCCAGGTCGTGTCGGTCCTCATCGAAAATCACGCCTCCGGGCGCTGAGAGCAGGGGGGCGTGGACATCGAGAGTCTGTTGATCCAGTCCCACCAGGAGCTGAAACGTGTCGCCCTGGGAGTGCCACTTCTCGTTGGCCGCCCGGATCTGAAACCACACATGGCCCCCCCGGATGACCGACTGATAGCTCTCGTAGGTGGTGACGTGGAGGCCGCTTCGGGCGCACGTGATCGCGTAGATTTCGCCCGTCGAGGTGACCCCATCCCCGGCGGCGCCTCCAATCCGGATTGCGACGTCTCCTTCTGGCATGGCACACCGCCTTGACGCTAAGCCAGCCCTCGGGATAGACCCAGGTCGCGTAAAAACCTGTGGAATGCGGCCAGGAGGCGGATTCGTCGGGGGTTCCCGCCCCTGTCATCAGATTCTTATACGGGCGCATGGCCTAACGGGAGCCTCCTCGAGGGAGGAGGAGCGAGATGAGCGGCGACGAATCCTATCGGCTTCCCGAGAGCGTGATCCCCGAGCGATACCGCCTCGTGCTGACCCCCGACTTGGAGGCGTTCACATTTCGCGGGGACGTGGCCATCGAGGTCACCATCCAAGACGCCACCTCCCAGATCTCGATGAACGCCATCGAGCTCGAGGTCTCGAAGGCGACCGTCACCCTCGGCGACGGCGAGGTGTTGGAGCCCCAGGACGTGTCGTTGGACGAGGGTTTGGAACGGGTGACCCTGACGTTCGACCAGGACCTTCCGCCCGGCCCCGCGACGGTTTCCCTCCGTTTCTCGGGCACCCTCAACGACCAGCTTCGGGGTTTCTACCGCAGCCATTACACGAGCCCCGAAGGGGAGGATCGGTACATGGCGACGACCCAGTTCGAGGCGACCGACGCGCGACGGGCCTTTCCTTGCTGGGATGAGCCGGCCCGCAAGGCCACCTTCGACGTGACGCTGGTTGTGCCCTCCGAGATGATGGCGGTCGCCAACACCCCGATCGTCCGCGAAGAGGAGCGGGGCGACGGCACGAAGGCGGTCTCCTTCGCAGAGACCCCGCGCATGTCGACGTACCTCCTCGCCTTTGTCGTCGGCGACCTGGCGCTGGTGGAGGGCTCCGCGAAGGACGGGACCCTCGTGCGCATCGTAACGGTGCGGGGCAAGGAGGAGTTGGGGCGCTACGCGCTGAAGAGTGCGGAACGCCTCTTGGATTACTTCAACGACTACTTCGGCATCCCCTATCCCCTGCCGAAACTGGATCACCTGGCCCTCCCGGACTTCGCGGCGGGGGCGATGGAAAACTGGGGGGCCATCACGTACCGGGAACGCGTCCTGCTGTTCGACCCGGACGAGTCGTCCACCATCACAGGACAGTTCATCGTGGACATCATGGCCCACGAAATCGCCCACATGTGGTTCGGCGACCTCGTAACCATGGCGTGGTGGGACGACCTGTGGCTCAACGAGAGCTTCGCCTCCTGGATCGGGACGAAGGCGGTGGCTGAGCTCTATCCGGAGTGGTCCATGTGGACCCAATTCCTCTATCAGGACACTGCCGGGGGCCTCACCCTCGACGGCCTTCGGAACTCCCACCCCATCGAAGTCCCGGTCCACAACCCGGCTGAAATTCGGGAGATCTTCGACTCGATCAGCTACAACAAGGGCGCGAGTGTGTTGTGGATGCTGGAGACCTTCCTGGGTCCGGAGGTCTTCCGCAAGGGGCTGCGCCAGTACATGAACGCCCATGCCTACGGGAACGCGCGCACGGAGGACCTTTGGGAGGCCCTGGAAGAGGCCTCCGGAAAGCCGGTCCGGGCACTCATGGCCAGCTGGATCGGCCAGACGGGATTTCCCCTGCTCGAGGTAACGAGCCACCGGGATGACGGCGACCTGAGGCTGGGCTTGACCCAATCGCGCTTCCTGTACGAGAACCTCGAGGGGCCGGCTCCGGACGACACGCTATGGAAGGTGCCAGTGGCCATTCAGCGCGCCGAGGCCCCCCCGGCGTCACTTCTTGCGGAAGAGCGGGCGGTGGAGCACCATCTGCCCGCCAAGACCGGGGAGGGGCTGGATTGGTTCAAGGTAAACGCGGGGCAGACTGGATTCTATCGCGTGAATTACCCCTCGGAGGAGTGGGAACGTCTCTCGTCAGCCATCCAGACCCGTGCGTTGCCGGCCCTAGACCGACTGGGACTGCAGAGCGACGCCTACGCCCTGATGCGGGCGGGCTACATCCCGGCCACCCTCTATCTATCCCTGACCCTGGCCTTCGGCGAGGAGACCGACTCCACCATCTGGCGCGAGATCGCCGCCAACCTGAGGTCGTTCGAACTCCTGATTGCGGACGAACCCTACCTGCCGGCGTTCCGGGCGTACGTGCGCCATCTCTTTCGTCCACAAGCGCAACGCCTGGGCTGGGATGCCCGGTCCGATGAGGGACACCTCGACGCCCTCATGCGAACTGCCGTGCTGAGTCGGCTGGGTTGGGTCGAGGACCATGCGACCATCAAGGAGGCCCTCAGCCGGTTCGAGGGGTTCCTGGCCAACCCCGCCTCCCTATCGCCCGACCTGAAGGAGGTCGTCTACCCCATCGCCGGACAGGAGGGGGACGAGGGGACCTACGAAACCCTTTGGCGTCTGGAACGGGAGGCCGAGCTGAACGAGGAGAAACTTCGACTCCTCACCGCGGTGACTCGACCCAGGACCAGTGACCTGCTTCAGACGACCCTCGATCGATCCCTGCAAGAGGCGGAGGTGCGCATCCAGGACGCCGTGTTCGTGATCGTCGGCGTGGCCGCGAATCGCTTCGGCCGCGATCTGGCGTGGGACTTCATGCAGAAGAATTGGGAAGAACTCGATCGCCGCTACAGCAAGGGGGGCTTCGCCATCGGGCGACTTGTGGGGATCACGGACGCCTTCACGACCCTCGAGCGGGCGGAGGAGGTCGAGGCCTTCTTCCGAGCCAACCCGACTCCGGCCGCCAAGCGACGCATCGACCAGTCCTTGGAGCGAATCCGGTTGAACACCAGCTGGCTCGCAAGGAATGGCGAGGCCCTCGCCGCCTGGCTACCCGGTTCCTAGCGGCTCGAGAGCCGCCCGATACTCAGCGCCTTGAGTTTAAAAAGCCGGCCTCCTGTATCCTCTTCGCCCATGCGCTCCTGGCTTGGTAAATCCCCTCAATGCGACTCGCGCTCCCGGGGAAGCCGAAGGGGGTGCCCGCGTGCCGATTGAGACGGTCCACGAGTCGCAGATCACGCACCTCTCCATCCTGGATGAGAAGGGCAACATCGATGAGGAGCTCGAGCCCGACATCCCGGAAGAAGACCTGCTTGGCCTCTTCAAGACGATGCTCCTCACCCGGGAGTTCGACGAGCGGAAGGAGAAACTCCAGCGTCAGGGACGGGTGGGAACGTTCGCCCCGGTTCGCGGCCAGGAGGCCGCCCAGCTGGGGAGCGTGTACGCTCTACGGAAGACGGATTGGCTCGTGCCCTCCTTCCGGGAGACCGCGGCTCTCATCTGGCGGGGGATGCGGCTGGAGGACGACTTGGTCTTTACTGCGGGATACGAGGAGGGTCTGCAGCTCCCAAAGGAGTCCCGGGACCTGCCCATCGCGGTCCCCGTGGCGAGCCAGATCCCCCACGGTGTGGGGATCGCCTGGGGCATCCGGATGAGGGGGGCAGACGACGTTGTCCTCACCTACTTTGGCGACGGGGCCACCAGCGAGGGGGACTTCCACGAAGGACTGAACTTCGCGCAGGTCTTCGATGTCCCCGCGGTGTTCCTCTGCCAGAACAACCGGTGGGCCATCAGCGTCCCCCTGCACAAGCAGACCCGCTCCGAGACGCTCGCCCAGAAGGGAATCGCCTACGGGATGCGATCCCTGCAGGTGGACGGCAACGACATTCTCGCGGTCTACCGGGCCACCA
This sequence comes from Thermoplasmata archaeon, assembly GCA_046759265.1. Classification (GTDB taxonomy): domain Archaea; phylum Thermoplasmatota; class Thermoplasmata; order RBG-16-68-12; family JAJISG01; genus JAJISK01. The sequence goes on along the minus strand of JBHIBW010000027.1, from coordinate 9,243 downwards.
AGGAGGCCGTCGACCGGGCCCGCAAGGGGAAGGGCCCCAGCTTCATCGAAGCCCTCACCTACCGTCTCAGCTTCCACACGACAGCGGACGACCCCACCAAGTACCGGCCGGCAGAAGAGGTCAAGGAGTGGGAGAAGCGGGACCCCCTGCCGCGGTTCCAGCGGTACCTGATCAGGCGGGGCCATCTGGACAAGGAGATGGTGAAGAACTGGACCACGGCGGCCGTCATCGAGGTCGACCACGCCGTGGAACGGTTCGAGAAGCGACTGGACGGGAAGCTCGACCCCATCTTTGACCACGCCTACGCCAAGAACCCTCCCTACGTGGAAAGACAACGTCGGCAACTGGAGGATTGGGTGCGCGAGCATCCCGGAGACGGGGGGGAGTAACTGGCGGGCGTGACGATGGTCCAGGCCCTGAACGAGGCCATGCGGGAGGAGATGGCCCGAGACGAATCCGTCCTGCTCCTCGGGGAGGACGTGGGGGTGGACGGCGGCATCTTCCGCGTGAGCGACGGCCTCCTCGACCAGTTCGGAGAGGACCGGGTCGTGGACACCCCGCTATCCGAGGTCGCGATCGTGGGCACGGCCATTGGCCTCGCCCTCTACGGTTTCCGACCCATCGCCGAGCTGCAATTCAGCGGGTTCTCCTACCAGGCCTTCCATCAGGTGGAGTCCCACGCCTCCCGATTCCGCAAGCGAAGCCAGGGCCGGTACACGGTGCCCATCGTCTTGCGGATGCCCTACGGAGCAGGTGTGCGGGCCCTGGAACACCACTCGGAGAGCCGGGAGGCCTACTACGCCCACACCCCGGGGTTGAAGGTCGTGATCCCCCGGTCCCCTCGGAAGGCCTGGGAACTGTTGAAGGCCTCCATCCGCGATCCCGACCCGGTGGTGTTCATGGAGCCCAAGGGGCTCTACCGACGGGGGCGGGAGGAGCTCCCTAAGGACCGCCGGAAGGTCCCGGCCTTGGACGGAGCTGAGACCGTCCAAGAGGGGGAGGACCTCACCGTGGTCGCCTACGGGGCCATGCTCTACCGGGCCCTGGAAGCGGTGAAGACCCTCGAGCGGGAGGACGTGGTCAACGCGGAGGTCATCGATCTCCAAACCATCGCACCCCTCGACAGCGACACGATCAACGCATCGGTCCAGAAGACCGGTCGTGCGGTCGTCATCCACGAAGCGCCTCGGACCTTAGGAGTCGGGGCGGAGATTGCTGCGCGCATCACGGAGGAGTCGTTCCTGAGCCTCGAGGCGCCGGTAAAGCGCATCACGGGCTACGACGTCCAAGTCCCCCTGTTCGCACGGGAACAGCTCTACCTTCCGAGCGAGGAACGGATCTTACACGAAATGCGGGAGACCTTGGCCTTTTAGGGAACCGAGCCGGGCAACATGACAACGGCGGACCTCGTGTACATCGAGACGGAAGGGAGTCCTCGGGAGGTTGGCGAAGCCCATGGCCGGGCGGCCCGGGATCTCATCGGCCGGAACCTGGACCTCTACTTCCACCGATTCGAGGCCGAGTGGGGTCTGCCGAGGGAGGAGGTCTTGGACCGGACCCGGCGCTACCGCGAGGTGGTCGCGAAGGCGGATCCGGACTACATGGAGGCGCTCGAGGGAGTCGCCGAAGGATCCGCCCTCCCGGAGACCGAAATCCTCGCCCTCAATCTGCGTTATGAAATCGTCTACAGCGAATCCTCACAGCGGGGGATGGATCTGGCGGATGACCGGCTACCCAGCGGGTGCACCTCCCTCGCCCTCCTCCCCCAGCGAACGGCCGGGGGCCACCTCCTCATGGCCCAGAACTGGGATTGGATCCCCGGAATCGAAGCCGCGGTCGTGAAGTATCGAATCGGCGAGGGGCCCATGGTCTTGGCGTTCACGGAGGCGGGCATCGTCGGCCCGAAGATCGGATTGAACTCTTCGGGTCTTGGCCTGCTCATCAATGGGATGCTTTCGGATCAGGACAGCTGGGAGCGGTTTGGCGTTCCCTTTCACGTCCGCTGCTGGCAGATCCTTCAGTCCCAGACCTTGGATGAAGCCGCGCGGAAAGTGCACGATTCCCCCGGGTCCTGTTCCGCGAACTTCGTGCTTGGGCAAGCCCTCGGGAACTACGCGCGGGTCCTCGACCTCGAGTCCTCCCCCATTGGGACCTCCGAAGTGGTCCCTGCGGAGGGTGTGCTCACCCACGCTAACCACTTCCATGACCCAGATGCGCTGGGGATCTGGCAGCCCTTAATCTCCGAGAAAACCTCCACGTTCGAGCGACAGGAACGCATTGACGAGCTCCTCCCGAGCGGGGCGACCGAAGAGCTGACCATCCCGAACGTCCAGGCGATCCTCCAAGACCACGAGAACGCTCCGAAGTCCCTCTGCCGACACCCCCTGTCCGAATTGCCGGAGGAGCAGCGGTATCAGACCGTCGTGTCCGCCATCATGGACGTGGACGAACGACGCTTCCTCGTTGCCCAAGGACCTCCGTGCGAGACGGAGTACCTGGAGTTCTCGTTAAGCCCTAAGGCGACGTGAACTCCTCGTCGAGGACGACGAACACGGAATCGTCCTCGATCTCCACCGGGTACCTCTTCAGCGGCTCCTCGGCAGGAGGGCTGACCGCTTCCCCCGTCTCCACGTCAAACTGCGACAGGTGCAGGGGGCAGCGCACGTACTCGCCCGTTAGAAAGCCCATGGCCAACTCGGCGTAGGCGTGGGTGCAGATCCCGTCGAGCACGTGGAACGATCCGTCCAGGTTGACGAGGATGAGCTGCCGTCCGTCGACCTCCAGGCCGTGGATACGGCCGGGTTCGAAGTCATCCACCGCGCCGACGCGAACGCGGGTCGCCATCCTACGCGACCCACTTGGTGTCGATCAGGTCGTACAGCTGGGCCCGCGCGTCGGGAAGCGGGACCTTCTCGACGATGGGCGTGAGGAACCCCTCGACGAGCATGCGACGCGCCCGATCCCGTGGAATCCCGCGACTCATAAGGTAGAAGACCTGGTCTTCATCGAGCTGCGCCACCGAGGCGGCGTGCTGCGCGCGCTGCACGTCGTTCGTCATGATCTCCAGGCTCGGAATGGCCGTCGACTTGGCTTTTCGGCTCAGGAGCATGGAGTACTGTCCCAAGTAGGAGTCCACGTTTCCGGCCTCCTCCTCGATGGTGATAACCCCCTTCAGGGCCGACCGAGAGCGCTCCTGCATGACCGCCTTGGAGAGGAGATCGCTGATGGAGTCGTCTCCCCGATGGGTGACGAAGTTTGTGTTGTCGTAGCGCTCCTGACCCGTGCCGTACACGACCTCCACCTGTCGAATCCGAGAGCCCCGTCCCGCAAGGAGGCAATCGGCCCGGGACTTCGTCAGGAATCCACCGAAACTCCCCAGCGCCTGATGGAAGCTCCCGTCCTGACCGACGGTTGCCTGACGGGTGAGGAATGACACGACGTGCCCGGCGAACCGTTCGATGGCAACGTGATCGAGGCGGGCTCCGTCCTCCAGGTACACCTCCGTGGCGTTCCCGAAAAGGCTCTGGACCCCGTTGCTCGGAGTAGACCCCTCCGACGCAAACTCCTCGATGACAGAGGCTCGGCTCCCCGCTCCCATGTGCAGGAGTGTCCGCGTATGCAGCGCGGACGCGGGGTCGGCGAAGGTCCACTGAAGGTGGATGGGGCGGGTGATCTCCACCCGGGGGGGCACCGAGATGACGAGGGCGGAGGAGAAGAGGGCACGGCTCATCATCCCGAACTTGTCGTCCTTGGGAAGGGAGTCGGGGCGGGCGAGGAGACCCTTCCCGACCTTGGGGTGCTCCTTGAGATATCCAGAGGCCTCGTTCAGGTAGAAGTCGCGGTCTCGGAGCTTCTCGGTGATCTGGACCTCCTTGAGTTCACCCTCGACCACGCGGGCCCTTGCCGCCACCTCCTCTCCGTCGTAGGCCGGCGTCACCGCCTGCGCAACGCCATCGTCTGCCGGGGTCGCCTCCCCCACGTCTATGCCCCGCAAATCGGTGTGTCGAATGAAGAGGGGCAGAGGCTCCACCGGCATGGCGATAAAGGCCTCCAAGGCTTGCAGCCGATCCTTCCGAAGGAACGCCGGTTCCCCTCTCTCCTTGGAGAGCCCGGCAACGCGCTCCTTGGTGGCGTACCCTAAGTCAAACTCCATGCAACCTCGCGGAGGAACACGTTGGGCCTACCCGACGTTGCCCTCGATCTCCATCTTGATGAGGCGGTTGAACTCCACGGCGTACTCCATGGGCAGCTCCTTGGTGAAAATCTCCAGGAAGCCCAGGACGACCATGTTCATCGCCTCGTTCTCCGTGAGGCCCCGGGACATCAGGTAGTAGAGCACGTCCTCGCTGATCTTCCCCACCGTCGCCTCGTGGGTGATGGAGGCGTCCTCCTCCTCGATGTCCATGTAGGGGTAGGTGTCCGATCGGGAGGCGGCGTCCAGCATGAGGGCGTCGCAGCGGACGTTGGACTTCACGTTCTCGGCCCCCTTCGCGACGGCCAGGTGCCCGCGGTAGGTCACGCGCCCCCCGTTCTGGGAGACGGACTTGCTCGTGATCCGCGATTGGGTGTCCGACGCGAGGTGAATCGCCTTCGCCCCCGCGTCCTGGTGCATGCCCTTTCCTGCGTAGGCGACGGAGAGAATCTCCGCCTTCGCCCCCTTGCCCAGGAGATAAACGGACGGGTACTTCATGGTCAGGCGGCTGCCGATGTTGGCGTCGACCCACTCGACCGTGCTGTTCTCGTGCGCATAGGCCCGCTTCGTCACCAGGTTGTACACGTTGTCGGACCAGTTCTGTAAGGTCGTATAGCGAACGTTCGCGCCTGGCCGGGCGACCACCTCCACCACCGCGGCGTGGAGGGAGTTCGTCGTGTAGGTAGGGGCGGTGCAACCCTCGATGTAGTGGAAGTGGCTGTCCTCGTCCCCGACGATCAGGGTGCGCTCGAACTGCCCCATGTTCTCCGAGTTGATGCGGAAGTAGGCCTGGAGGGGTTGCTCCAGCTGGACCCCCTTGGGGACGTACACGAAGCTCCCTCCGCTCCATACGGCGGTGTTCAGCGCGGCAAACTTGTTGTCCTCCGGCGGGACGAGGGTCGCGAAGTACTCCTTGAAGATCTCCGGATACTCCTTCAGCGCCGCGTCCGTGCCCATGAAGACGACGCCCTGCTCCTCCAGGTGCTTCAGGGTCTTGTGGTAGACCACCTCGGAGTCGTACTGGGCCCCCACCCCGGCCAGGAACTTGCGCTCGGCCTCGGGGATCCCCAGGCGGTCGAAGGTCTCCCGGATCTTCTCCGGGACCTCCTCCCAGGTCCGGCCCTCCTTCTCCGAGGGCTTGAGGTAGTAGCTGATGTCGTCGAAGTCGATGTCGTCGAGGTCGCCGCCCCAATCGGGCATGACCCGTTCCAGGAAGTGGCCGTAGCCCCGGAGGCGCATCTTAAGCATCCACTCGGGCTCGTCCTTCAGGCCGGAAATTTCGCGGACCACGTCCTCGCTTAGGCCCTTCGGCGTCCGGTAGACGTACTCGATGTCGTCGCGGAAACCGTACTTGTACTCGCGGTTCACCGTCTCCGGTTCAAGGGCCACGCTAAATCACCTCGACAGTGGCTTCTTCCTTTATCCACTTGTACCCCAGCTCCTCCAGCTTGTGGGCCAGGTCGCTGCCTCCGGAGCGGACGATCTTGCCGTCCACCATGACGTGGACGAAGTCCGGCGTCACGTAGTCGAGGAGGCGCTGGTAGTGCGTGATCAACAGGATGCCCACCTCTGGACTCGCGTAGTGGTCGATGGCCTGGGCCACCGTTTTCAATGCGTCGATGTCCAAGCCCGAGTCGCTCTCGTCCAAGACGGCGATGCGGGGCGCGAGGACGAGCATCTGGAGAACCTCCGCGCGCTTCTTCTCGCCACCGGAGAAGCCGTCGTTGAGATACCGTGCGCCGAAGCTTGGATCCAGATTCAGCAGGTTCATTCGCTCATCCACGTAGGCGAAGAACTCGGGGATTTCCATCTCGTTCTCGGGGTGCATCCGCTTGTACGCCACGTTCAGGAAGCTCCCCATTTTGACGCCAGGGACCTCCTGGGGGTACTGGAATCCCAGGAAGAGGCCCAGGCGAGCCCGGTAGTGAGGCAGGAGTCCGAGGATGGAGGTCCCGTCTAGGAGGACGTCGCCCTTGTAGACCTCGTATCGGATGTGGCCCATGAGAACGTGGGAAAGGGTGGACTTCCCGCTGCCGTTGGGGCCCATGAGGGCGTGGATCTCGCCTTCCTTCACGGTGAGGTCCAGTCCGTGGAGGATGGCCTTCCCGTCGACACCAGCGTGCAGGTTCTTGATTTCGAGTACCGACATCGACGCTAACCTCAGGACGGTCTCCCTGGCCCCATGAAATCAATAACGGCGTTATTATATAAGCGTAACCAGCCCGGCTCTCGCGCGCGATAAACGGTCCGCAACCTTTTATCTGCACCGGTCCGTATCACCCCGTATTGGACGCAGACGAACTGGGCGGGCGTCAATGGTGTGAGCACGCTGTGCCCGCGTTCCTCCCGGCCCTTCGCGCCGGGATCGCGTACACTCTCGCCACCGACTACAAGCTGAGTCAGCGGGAAATCGCGGAACGCATGGGCCTCACGCAGGCGGCGGTAAGCCACTACATCACGAAGCGACGCGGACGTCGCTCGCGACGGCGGGACCACCGGCTACACGCGTACGGGAAGCGCCTCGCCGGGCGCATCGCGACGGGACTCTCCGGCCCCAGACTCACCGCGGCCATCTGTGGGGCCTGCACCTCGTACCGAAGGACCGAGGGGGTCGGCCCGTGCTCGTGCATCCTCGGCGGGGTCTCGAAACCCAACTTCCTTCTTGCCCTGGGCGAACCCGGCGGGTTCCCCAAGCAGCCATGCGAGACCTTCGTGGTGGAGCGCCTGCTGCCCTTCGTTCGTTCCGAAATCGCGCGACGGCTCGTGCCCGAGCGGGGCCAGGTCCGCGTGGCCCGCCTCCTCGGCGTGAGCCAGCCTGCCGTGAGCCAGTACATGAACGGGCGACGAGGCGAGGATCCGACTCTTCGGCGCAATCCAGTCGTCGAGGAGCAACTCGACGGGCTCGAGCGGCGCCTCGAGGGAGGCCTCGACGAACCGGACCGGAAGCGAGCCATCTGCGAGGCCTGTGTCCACATTCGCTCTCACGTTCAGGAGTCCGAGAGACCCCCCACGACCTGAGAGGGCGGAACGGGACCATCCCACCAAACCCTTAAAGTCGGCTCTCGATTGCTTCCAGGGCCGCATGGTAGAGAGGAAGTACTTAACCGATAACGCCGTTATGCGGACCAGGGTTCGGGAGCGTTCATGCCAGCCCAATTGGACATCCTAGACCTCCACGCCGGAATCGAGGAGAAGCAGATCCTTCGAGGCATCAGCCTCTCGGTGCGGGGGGGGGAGATTCACGCCCTCATGGGGCCGAACGGGAGCGGAAAGTCCACCCTCGCGTACGTCCTCCTTGGCCATCCGGGATACCGTGTCTTCGACGGCCGGGTGCTCCTCGACGGGGAGGATCTGCTGGCGATGGATACCGATGAGAGGGCCCGCCGGGGCCTGTTTCTCGGGTTCCAGTACCCGACCGATCTCCCGGGGGTGAAGATGAGTCGGTTCCTCCGGGAGTCCTACCGATCGGTCCGGTCTGAGGAGCCCAACGGAGAGGCGTTCGATGCCCGCGTCCGACAGGAGCTCGAGAACCTAGGCATCGAGGAAGCCTTCCTCCGCCGTTACGTCAATCAGGGTTTCTCCGGAGGCGAGAAGAAGCGGGCCGAAGTCCTGCAGATGGCCCTGTTCCGGCCTCCGTTGGCCGTCATGGACGAAACGGATTCCGGCCTAGATATCGACTCCCTCCAAGTCGTCTCGGATGCCATGAACCGGCTCGCCACTGAGGGCACGGGCATCCTCCTCATCACGCACTATCAGCGCATCCTCCGATACATCGTCCCGCAGGAGGTCCACGTCCTTATCGACGGGCGCATTGCCCGCTCGGGGGGCAAGGAGCTGGCGGCCGAGCTGGAGGAACGCGGATACGATTGGTTGCGAGAGGAGGCATAACGATGGTGGGCAAGGTCAAGGAGAGCGCATTGGACACCCGGACCATCCGGAAGGACTTCCCCGTTCTGGACCAGGAGGTCCACGGGAAGCGGTTGGTCTACCTGGACAACGCGGCCACGTCCCAGAAGCCGCGTCTCGTCGCGGAAAAGATGAACGAGTATCTGGATCTCTACACCGCGAACGTCCACCGGGCAATTCATGAGCTCGGGGAGCGGGCGACGGAGGAGTACGAAGACGCGCGCGACAAGGTCCAATCGTTCCTCAACGTCCGGGCCCGTGAAGAGGTAATCTACACCAGCGGGACGACGGAAGCCATCAACGCCGTGGCCTACGGATGGGGAATGAAGGGCGGACTCCAAGAGGGGGACGAGATCGTCTCCACGGTCATGGAGCACCACTCCAACACGATCCCGTGGTACTTCCTCCAGGACAAGCTCGGCGTGGTCCTCAAATGGGTGGACATCCACGACGACGGCACGCTCAAGATGGAGGAATACGACGAGCTCATCACCCCGAAGACCAAGCTCGTCACGGTCACCCAGTGCTCGAACGTCCTGGGGACAATCAACCCTGTGGATGAGATAGCCAAACGGGCGCACGAGGCCGGGGCCCTTTGCCTCGTCGACGCGGCGCAGTCCGCGCCCCACATGCCCGTCGATGCCCAGTCTATCGATGCCGACTTCCTCGCCGTGTCGGGGCACAAGATGCTGGGGCCCACGGGAATCGGCGCCCTCTGCGGACGTGAAGAGGTCCTGCAGGAAATGGATCCCTTCCTCGGAGGCGGGGAGATGATCCGCGAGGTGCACCTGGGATGGGCCCGCTGGAACGACCTGCCGTGGAAGTTCGAGGCGGGGACCCCGAACATCCTGGGGGCCATCGGCTGGGGCGCGGCCGTCGATTACCTGGAGGGTCTCGACATGCACCGCGTGCGAGACCACGAGAAGGCCCTGACCGCGTACGCGCTCGACCGCCTCGGGGAGATCGAGGGGCTCCACGTATACGGCCCCACGGATGTCGACGAGCGCGCTGGGGTCCTCTCCTTCCTCCTCGAGGGGGTGCACGCCCACGACATCGCCTCCATCTTGGACGCCGAGGGCATCGCGGTCCGGGCCGGTCACCACTGCGCCCAGCCACTCATGGACCGACTGGACGTGCCTGCCACG
>JBHIBW010000026.1:0-15422 GCA_046759265.1 Thermoplasmata archaeon | reverse complement strand
CAGGAGGTGGAACTCTAGCTCGAAGGCGTGGCCGTAGGTCGTTCGCGGGCCTCCGTGGATCTCCAGCACCCCCGGACGGCGTCCCCGTCCGCTCCGGAGGATCCACCCCTCGACGGAGTGCCCGTCGCTCGCCTCGAACCGGAAGGCCTGGGGCTTTCGCAGGCGCAGGCTTCCCAGGAGTCGGTCGTTGAACCGCGTGAGGCGGCGCTCTCCACCGTCCGCGCGGAGGAAGATGTCGGCCAGCGTCGTGTCCGTCATGGCCGCGTACGCGAGGACCCCGTGATCCGCTGAGAAGCTATAACCCTCCAGGCTCATCTCGCCCTCGGTCAGGCGTTCGATCGTCCCACCCAGGCGCACCGTGTACAGGTGACAAGACCCCTGGTCCGTGGCCCCGAAGGTGACGGCCTCTCCATCAGGGGTCCAGCGGAGGGGGAGCTCGACGCCATGGGCGCGGCTGTCGCTGTTGAGCGCGTTGCCGACGGAGCGGTCGAAGTCGGCAGTGAGGTTCTCCGCCGCCTCCCCTGGCTTCACGACCCAAACGCCCGTGTTCGTGGCAAGCCGCCGCCGTAGGTCGTGGCCGAGGAAGGCGATCCTCTCCCCGTCGGGAGACCACTGCATGGGTCCGATGGGTCCGGCCCCCTCGAGGACGCGGTGGGGGGTGCCTCCCTTCGTCGGCACGATATGGAGGTGCTTGACGAAGGTGTAGTCGGCCTCCTCGTCGGTGTTGGCGCCGAAGGCCAGACGCCGCCCGTCGGGAGACACCTCGAACCCCGTCACGTCGAAGGCGCCCTGCGTGAGCTGTTTCGGCCGCTTTGCGCGCAGCCCGAGGCTGTACACGTGCCGCCACCGGTCGTGAAAGAACCCCATTTCGTTGAGCTTGTAGAACAGCCGGTCGACGACCTTGACGTCGCTGTCGCCCTCCTTCACCTCCTTCGTCCGGGAGGCGAAGAGGAGCTGACGGCCGGAGGGATGCCAGATGAGGCCCTCGAACCCGCCGAGCCGCTTCTTCTTCTCGAAGGCGTAGAGCGTCCGGGCCTCCCCGCCCTCGGCAGGAAGGACCTCCAGCCGGGCCCCCTTCTTCGTCCCGTAGGTGAAGGCGAGCTGGCTCCCTTCGGGGGACCATCGCGGCGTTCCGCAACGTCCGGTTCGATGGGTGAGGGCGCGCGAACGGCCGTCTCGCCAGATCCAGAGGTTGCCGGTGTATTCCTTGTTCTTCTTGTCACGCTTCGGGCGCGTGACGACAAAGACGACCGCCCGTCCGTCGGGCGAGACCTCCGGGTCGGACACGAAGGTCAAGCGATTGAAAACCTGAGGTTCAAGAGACCTCCTCCGGGCCATGGGGGGCCAAGGAGAGGGTCGGCTTAAACCTCGACACGGGTCCGCGCGGAGTCCATCTACGGGGGCGTGCTTGGGGGGACGGGGGGCATCGCCGTCGGCCGCCTCCGCTTGCGCCCGCGGTCGACGATCCAGAGGATCAGGCCAATGATGAAGACGATGAATCCCCCGATGCCCAGGAAGGTTCCGAGGGCGACCAGGGATGCGGCGGTGAAGTCGATCTCGTTGGCCGCCTGGATGAAGGTGATGCTCTGGCTGCCTGTGTTCTGCATGACCACCGTGTGGACCCCCGTCTCGGTGGTGATGTAGGTCGCGGTTAAGGGGTTCCCGCTGCTGATCACCGCCTGCTGGACCTCGGCGCCGGACGGGGTCCGGACGAAGATGGTCACCTCGTCCCCGGCCGTGAAGCCCTGGATCTGGACAAAGTAGGTCAAGGCGGACTGGGGGAGTTGCACGTCCACGGTCCGGTTCAGAAAGGTCCCCGTTGGGAGGGTGGTGGTGCCCGGCGCGAAGGAGGCCAGGAAGCTCGCGCTCCCGAAGGCGAAGAGGCCGATCCCCACGAGGAGGATGATGCCTCCGATGATCATGACCCAGCCGCCCCGCGACATGGTCCGCCCTCGCCGCTCAGGTGAAGCGTGCTATTTAGGCTTTTTATCGGGCTCGTCCCGGCAACCTGGGCCTCACCCGGCGGAACCTTCGACCTCGACCTCAAGGGGGTCCCCAACCCGGATGACGCCGGTGGTCAGGATCTCTGCACGAAGCCCGCCCCGATGCACGAGTCCGGGGACGACGTCCACCTGGACCAGATCCGCCAGGTGGCCACAGGGCTCGCAGAGCCGGATCCCCCGAAGGGTGACCTCGCCCACCCGAAAGGTTCGACCCACCAGGTGGTTCAGCGGGACGCCCCGAGTGACGAGGTTGCGTCGGGCGTCGCCGGGATCGAGGTTGGTGCGGTAATCCCGTCCGAGGGCTTCGAGGGCCTCCGATTCGATCAAGGTGAGCTGGCGATCGGGACCCTGGTGGCGAGAGTAGGTTCCCGTCCCGTCGAAGTATCGGTCTCCTTCAAGGCCCCGACCCGCCACGGCGTGGACCTCTTGGAGGGAGCGCATGCCGGCCTCGGCCTCTGGGGCCACGTGGATGGAGACGATTTCGCCGGCTTGGGTCACGGCCGATCCCGTTTCAGCAGGCCACCCAGGGTTAAAGGGTGTCGGATTCCCGAACCCCTGCTCGGCTTACGCCGCAACCGGCTGCGTCGAGGGGCGTCGCCCTCGCCCCGATCGGAGGGCGTTCGCAAACGCGAGACCGATCAGCCCGCCCAAGACCCCGCCCAGGGCGTACAAGGCGAGGAACCACGGGGGATTGTCCGCCAAACCCCCGGTCATGTTCTCCACCGGTCCCCCTTGCAGGAGACTGACGAGGCCGCCCAAGACGCCCACGAGGGCCACTGCGGTGAGAAGGGCCGAGCCCCTCCACGTCCTCGCCAAGACGAGGTCGGCAACGACCCCGGGTAGGACAAAGATGCCGATCCCCGCGAAGAAGAGGGGAAGGGCGGCCGCCGAAAGATCGAGGTTGCCCATGAGGGCACCGACGGCGTAGAAACTGACCGTCGCCGCCACCAAGACCGCGGTGGCCCCCCCACGCCACGGGACGGTCCGCGCGGCGGCCACGGCGGTGAAAGGGATCAGAGTGGCGAAGAGGACCGCGATGAGCCCCCGCTTCCAGATCTCCCCGACGAACGGGTCCAGCGCGAAACCGGGGTAGGTGAACAGGAAGGCGAATCCAAAGAGGGCGAAGTGAAGCCCCAGGAAGGCAAGAGGAAGGGCCGCCGAGGCCATCCGTCGGGCTGCCGGCACGACACCGGAGAGGAAGCCCTCGGCCCGGAGAAGCCGCGACAGTCCGAGCACCAGGCCGACTCCGGCGGTAATCATTCCCGCGACGAGAAGGACATGTGGGGGGCTGAGGGCGTCGTCGACGCCAAAGGTCTGGTGCCACCATTCGTCGAAGCCCCCGGCGATGAACTGGAGGATGACGCCCACGACGACGATCTGGAGGCCGATCTCGAGCGGCCGAGGGGGTCGGGGGGCGAAGAAGCGAAGGAGGAGGCCCCCGAAGGCGGCGACGGCCACGAAGCCCAACCCCGCGTACAGGACGGTATGCGGTGGGGTCCAGAAGACCTCCACGAGTTGGGCGATGTGCCACTCGATGTCCCATGCACCCCCGGTCATTTCCACGGCTAAGGCGATGCCCCCGACCGCATACGCCAGAGTGAAAAGCGAGAATCCGGTGCGCGGAGAGAGACGCATGCGATGAGATCTCCCGAAGCTGAGCTCCGAAACAGAGGGGGGGTCCCTTATCGTTTGCGTCGAAGCGATTAGCCGGCCGGAAAGAGGCGGAGCAGGGCGAACACCGTGAGCCCCATCAAGGAGCTCGCCATCCACAGCGGGACGATGACCCGGCCCACCCGGGGGTGGAGGGTGGCCCCCACCTGGCTGAGAGGTCGCGTTAGCCCCACGAGAAAGTTATAGACGACGGGCGGCACGGTGGTCGCCGAGATGGTGAGATGGATCACGAGAAGGGGGAGGTAGACCCCAAGGTAGAGGCTCTCCGGCCCCCCGAAGGCCAGCGTTCCCGACAGGAGCTGTCGTGTCACGTAGAGCGCCAGGAACGAGGCGATGGAGAGGAACGCAAGCTCCATGAGAGCCCGATGGCGCAGCCTGTTTCCAGCCCGGATCGCGATCCACCCCAGGGTGAGGAACAGGAAAGTAAGCGCGTTCGCAAGAGCCGTGAGGACGGACAGTGACGGCCCCAGCTCCGGGGACGGAGGGGCACCCCGCGGTGCCAAGAGCAGCACGCCGAGCGTGAGGTAGATCAGCCCGCTGACGAGCGCGGCCCATAACCCCGGATGGTCTCCGATGGTTCGCGGGAAGCGAAAGCCCGGCTCCTTGGAGGGAGAGGGGAGACTGCCCACCTCCGATGGCACGCCCTTCGGAGGGTCTCCTTCTGGCAAAAGGTTGCGCCCCCACGGCATCGGAGATTGTCAGAACTTGACGCTCATCCTCTCCTCAGCCCAAAGGCCGCAAGCCCGATGCCAACCACTGCAACCCCCGATCCGATGGCGATCCAGGCGGGCCCAATCATAAAGGTGGTTGGGATCAGCCCGGCCCCCTGGAGGGCGAACGTGGTTCCCATGAGAAGGATGAGGACCCCGAAGATCACGAGGAGGGGGCGCATGCACCACTCGGAGTTCCCCCCACTCAGAAAAAGGTTTCATCCCGGATACAGCGTCGTCGCGAAGAAGGTTATAGCGAGGTATCCTTGAGGTCCCATGGGCCTCCTCCCAGGCCGGGGGCGTGGGTTGCGCCGTCTGCCTTGGGGGCGGTTTGCCGCCGGCCTGCTGGCGGGAGCCGCGGCGCTTGCCGTCACCTATCTCCTCCGGTTCCTCGGCCTCGGCGTCTTTCTCCCGGAAGTGGCGGTCGGATTCGTCGTCGAGGCGATTCCCGGGGCCATTGAGTCCTTCTTCATCCAGACCATGGGCGAGGGCGCCAAGGTCCTGGGTCTCCTGGTCGCCCTCGCGTTCTCCCTGGTCCTGGCGGGACTCCTCTCCCTCCTCTTCCCTTGGGTGCAACGCAAGCTTCCCTGGCGGTGGGCCCCCATCGCGGTCTTTGCGTTCGGGTATGCCGGGGCCGCCCTCCTCGTCGTTCTCCCCCTCCTGGGAGGCGGTATCCTAGGCAGCAACACCTCCGTCGGGCTGGGAGCGGCGGTCTTCAGCCAACTGATCGCCGGTTGGCTCTACGCCGCCCTCCTCGACTACTTCTTGGTTGAACTGCCGATGCGGCACCTCGAGGGCTTTCAGCCATCCCGTCGCCAGTTCATCGCCGGCGTGGCGGCGACGATCGCCCTCTCGGCCCTGGCCATCCTCGGGCTGAGCACACTCTTTCCCGGGCGCCGCCGGCTGGCCTTCGCCTCCGTCGGCGAGATGGTTCTGAAGGAGGTGACCCCCACGGGGGAGTTCTACGTCGTCACGAAGAACCTCGTGGACCCCGTCGTCGACGCGAATGCGTGGCGGCTGGTGATCGACGGCTTGGTGCGCACCCCCCGGTCCTACACGCACCCTGAGCTCCAGGCGCGAGTGGACGCCGAGGAGCTCATCACGTTGGAGTGCGTGAGCAACGAGGTCGGGGGCGACCTCATCAGCACCGCCCGATGGGAGGGGGTGCGCCTCGGCGATCTGCTCCGGGACGCCGATCCGGAGGTCCGGGCGGATTGGGTCGCCTTCACGTGTGCCGACGAATACACCGTGGCTGTCCCCCGGGCGAAGGCCGAGGAGGCGACCACCCTCGTGGCGCTGGCGATGAACGGGATTCCCCTTCCGGAGAACCACGGCTTCCCGGCGCGCGTAGTCGTCCCCGACCTCTACGGCATGTTCTCGGCGAAGTGGCTGACCCGCATCACCCTGGTTGAGGGGGAGTTCCTGGGCTTTTGGCAGCGCAAGGGGTGGACGAACCAAGGCGAGGTGCGGCCGAAGGCCCTCATTGCCACCCCCGCTCCCGATGCGGTGGTTTCCTCCCCGGTGAGCCTGGGCGGCGTGGCCTTCGCGGGCTCGAGGGGCGTCTCGCGTGTCGAGGTCAGTACGGACGGCGGCTCGACCTGGTCCGCCGCCGCCCTGCGGTCGCCGCCCCTCTCGCAGCTCACCTGGGTCCTCTGGACCTTCGACTGGGCGCCTCGCTCCGGGGGCTCCCACCGGATCCTGGCGCGCCTCGTGGACGGACAGGGACAGCCCCAGGAAGCCGCCCCCTCGGGTCCCTTCCCCGACGGAGCATCCGGGTACGACGCCATCGTCCTCCACGTTTCGGGCTAAGATTCCGGGACCGGCAACCCTTAAGGTCTGGACCTCCTAGGTCCCGACGCGCATGATGTCCGGCGGCCCGCGTGAGTTCCTTCTGCAGCAGATCGAGACCGGAGTCGGCTCCGCCCCGCCCGACGCCATCGCGGACTGGCTCGAGGGGAAGATGAGCATCGTGGACATCCTCTTCGAGCCCAACCGGGAGTTTCTCAAGAACTTCAAGGACCAGGCCCTCGACGTCCTCCGAAGCGTGTCGGGGGCCGACATTCGCGACGCCTGCCTGCGGGCGGCCCCGCACCTGGCCGACATCTGGTACTCCCCGGCGGCGACGGCCCGGTTTGAGGGCGAGGTCGCGATCATGACACGGTTCGTGCGGGACCTGTAGCTCCCGGCCGCGCGGTTTATCCCATTGCTCGTCCTCTCGAGGAGGGGAGATTATGGGAGAAGCTACGTCCCCCCCGGTCCGCATCACGCACTTCGCCGATCCGTTGTGTTGGTGGTCCTGGGGCTTGGAACCCGTTCTTCGGCGCCTGAAAGAGGTGTACGGGAACAACCTCGAGATCGTCTACCGGATGGGAGGCGTCTTCGACGACATCGACGACTGGCGCGGCCACTACGGCGTGGACGAGGAGTCCACGGTCACCTGGGTCCGCGAGTCGGTGGGCATTACCGGCAACCCCGTGGACCCCGACTACTACCGCAAGGCGGGCTGCACGACCACGTACCCAGCCTGTCTCGCCTTCAAGGCCGCCGAAGCGCAGGATCCGCATAAGGCGGAGCGCTACTTCCGCCGGCAGATGGAGGCCTTTCAGGTCGAGGCGCGCGGGACGACGGAGGGAGAACTGGTCCGATTGGCAGAGGAGGTCGGCCTGGACGGGAAACGCCTGGTCACCGACTTGTACGGCCCCGAGATACGGGCGGCGTTCCTGAAGGACAAGGAGGCCATGCGAACGGAGAAGGTGAGCTTCTTGAGCTTCCTTATCGAGGCGGACGGCCAGCGCACGGTCCAGGGGGAGGCCTTCACGGCGATGCCCTACGAGGAAGAGATCGATCGCATGGTTCCCGGCCTGCCGAAGCGGGCGCCCGCCGACATCCTGGAGTACCTGGAGACGGTCGAAGGTCACCTGATCACGGCCCGTGAGGTCGCCGAGGTCTTTCGGATCTCGGACGAGGACGCGGAGGCGCGTCTGGAGAAGATCGCCGACGCCGGGTTCCTTGACCCGCAGGTCTTCGAGTTTGGTCGGCTGTGGCAGGTGAATTCGGTGGACATGGAGACGCTGCCATTGGACGTGGTCCGCATATCCCACGTCCCGCCGGAGGCCCAGATCGAATCGACGGAGGACCTCATGCCCATCGTGACGGCGGCGGTCCAGAACCTGTACACCCAGGTCGCGACTCGTCCGGACGCAGAGTACCACTTTCCCCTGGGGCGGAAGGCGTTGGCCTACGTGGGATACCCCGACGAGGACGTCAATCGACTCCCCCCCACCGCGGTGGAGTCCTTCGCCGGCGTGGGGTACCCCTTCGTCGCCGACGTCATCCGGGAAGGGGACGTCGTTCTGGACATCGGATCGGGATCGGGTACCGACGTGCTCTACGCGTCCCTGAAGGCGGGGCCTGAGGGGAAGGTGTACGGTCTCGACATCACGCCGGCGATGCTGGAGAAGGCCCGGGAGAACGCGAAGGCGATGCACGCCCACAACGTGGAGATCCGGGAGGGAAACGCTACGGACATCCCTTTGCCCGATGCCTCGGTCGATGTGGTCACGAGCAACGGCGTGCTCAATCTCGTGCCGGACAAGGGAGCGGCCTTCCGGGAGATCATGCGGGTCCTCAAGCCGGGGGGCTACCTGCAGGTAGCCGACATCATCGTTCAGGAGGATGTCGCGGCGGTCTGTGGCATCAACCCCCAGTTGTGGGCCGACTGCATTGGAGGCGCGGCCGTGGAGGGGGAGTACGTGAAGACCATCGCGGACGCGGGCTTCGTCGACACCGAGATCCTTCGACGGATCGACTACTTCTCCCAGAGCAAGTCGGACGCCACGAAGCGCATCACCCGGACCTTTGGAGCGGAGAGCGTGGCGCTGACGGCGCGAAGGCCATAGCGCGCCTTCGGCACCTGAAGATTGCCCCGTCAGCCGGCCCGACGAAGCGCCGTCAGAATGGCGTTCTCGGTTCGCAGGATGCCTTCTGGAGTCCGTTTGGAGGCCAACCGCCGACGAATCTCTTCCTTCTGCTCGTCGGAGAGGGCCTCAAACGCCTCCTCCCTTCCTATCACGAGTCGATCCAGCAACTCCTCCTCGGTGTCGTAATAGGTCCGCACTTCGAACTCCGCTTCGCCCAACATGTCGAACTTCCCATCGAACAAGGTCGTGTGTTCCAGGGCAAACCGGGCGTCCGACACCGCCGCACTTCCTTCGTCCATGACGAGGTCCCGCTGCTGGCCTGAGATCATGTAGGTCACGACGCCTCGGTCGAAGGGCTGGTACAGGGACGGCTGGAGGTTGACCAGAATGCCGTTGGGCCGGAGGACCCGCCAGGCCTCATGAAGGGACTCCTTCATGCTGGCGGTGGACGCCATGCAGCATAGCGACCACGAGAAGAACACGGCGTCAAAGGCCTCGCTGGGGAAGGGAAGGGACTCGCCCGCCCCCACCATGAGCGTCAAGCGTCGGCGAAGATCGGGCGAGATGGTCCGCCAACCACGCTCCACGTCGGCGGCCACCGGGTCGATGCCGATGGTCTCCTTCGCCGACTTTGCGAGACGCGCCGTGAGTCGCCCGTCTCCGCACCCCACGTCCAAAAGACGATCCCACCCCAGCGCGACGAAGCGTTCCAACGCCTCGAGTTCGGCTCCCTCGGGATCGATGCGTCGATTCAATCTCCGACTCCCTCGCTCCCTATCAGAACCCCCTCGACTGTAAAAAGGGTCACAGGTGAGGGTCCAGGACCGCAGAGAGCTCCAGAAAAAGCCTAAACGCGGCGATGACCATCCCCTGGTGTGGACGATTCGGACCGGGAGCTGCTGACGGGCATGGTCAACTGCTACGATGTCTGTCGGGAGGACTTCGAGGAGACCGTCCGCATGGTCTCCAGCGCTCGCGGTCTCACACCCGACATCGTGAAAGCTCGTCTCCATCGGATGCGGGAGGAGTTCGGGGAGACCGATGGGTACCAGGCTCTCCGGGCACGTCTCCCCGACGAGTTCCCGTTCTGAGGTCGCGCTCCGCGACGCCTCGAGTCAAGCTTAAGGCGGGGCTGGCCGTACATTGCCCTAGGGGAGCCATCGTGCGATGTGATGTTTGCAGCCGGTCGTTCGAAGGATACCCCTCCCTAGCCCGCCACTTCCTCAAGCGGGCCGCAGCCAGCGACTCGGGCCACGTCATGTGGTTAAACCGCAACATTACCAAGCGGAAGGTCGGAGCGAAGGAACTGGCGAAGGATTTGGAGGCCTACGCCACCGACGCGAACAACCTGGCTAGCTGGATGAGGCGGACGTTCATTGACCGCTTCTACGGGCCCCAACCCCATCCGTTCGTCCAGGCCCTGCAGCGGCCGACCCGTGCCACCCTCCTGGGGTACGTGGTCGAGCACCAGCACTTCCTGCGCCAGTGGGTCCGCTCCGCCGCGAGTGTCATCGCGAAGACGGACCGGCGAGACGTGACCCTGTACGAGATCGACAACATCGTCACGGAGTTCGGAGGCCAGGGACCGGAGACCCCGGCCCACTACGAACTCCTGCTTCGGATGGGCGAGGCCCTCGGGCTTCCCCGCGAAGACATCCTGTCGACGAGCCCGCTCCCCCGGACGAAGCAGGCGCTCAACTTCTGGTCGGCGCTCGCGGAGCGCGGCCATTGGGTCGAAATCATGGCGGCGATGCACGGCCTGGAGCTGATCGCGAACCGCGACCTCGTCAAGGAAGGCGCCTCCATGCGCTACTTCGATCCGGCGCTCCTCAAGGACAAGACTGTCCCCCAGGCGGTCAAGGACTTTCTTCGGGAGGGGTACGAGGCGGACGTGGCGCACTCTGAGGAGGCGCTCGCTTTAGTGGAGAAGTACGCGAAGGAGTTCGGCTTGCAGGATCGCGTGCGGGCCGCCTACCTGCAGTCGCTGGAGGCCTTCGACGTCTACCTGAACGGCCGGCTCGAGCGGGGGAAGGACTATGAAGGTGCCCAAGGCGGCGTGTGCCCTGTGCGATTCCGAGTGGGGGGACCACTGGGAGGAGGTCGATGGCCAGCGGATGTTCTTCTGCTGCTGGGTGTGCGCCCGGGCCTTCGACCATACGGTCCAGGAGGTCAAGCGGCGCACGGGCTGGGAGTCGCTGGATGAGATCCAGATCGAGGGGGACTATCGGGGCCGGGAGTGCGCGGCGATCCGGGGGGTCGAGGCCTATCGCTTCCGCCTCCGTTTCGACCCGGAGACAGGGGAACTCCTGACCTTCGAACCGATCGCGTCAGTCTAGAGCTCCCGCTCTTTGCACGCGACTGCCCCTCTTGGGGGAGGAACCGGCCTTCCCGCGTCTACTCTTGTGGCTGCTCCGCCGACTTCCAGAGAGCCAGGGTGGTGCCCTCAGGGTCCTGGAAGACCACAAACCAGCCCTGTCCGGGAACCTCCGAGGTGGGCACGAGGATCTTGCCTCCCGCCTTCTCGATCTCACTCGACTTCGCGTCGAGGTCCTCCGCGAGGATGTAGTTCAGGGCGCCCGGGGGGGCGAACTGACCCTCCTGCGGGACGAACAGGCCGCCTCCAGGGGGGTTCGCCGTCTCGAACAGGGTGTAGTTCATCTCGGGAATGTCCTGGAATTTCCATCCGAAGAGTTCCCCATAGAACTTCTTCGCACGTTCCGTATCTTTGACGGGGAATTCGATGTGAACAATGCTACCGGGTTTGGGTGCTTCTCCCAATTATCTTCCCTCCGTTGCGCGATTCACCCCTTCGTGCTTCTTAAGCCTTCGGAGGGGGAGAGCGAAAGTGTGTCAGGATGGCGCTGGCACTGCCATCACAGCACAGGTCCGCAAAGTCTTAATGCTGACCCAATTGCTGCCATGCTAGGCCTATGAAGGCCCGAAATCTGCTCGTCCCGGTCTACGCTCTGGGCGTGTTCGGTGCCTTGCTCCAACTCACGGGAGGCATCTGGGACGTCTCCTGGCACATCCTCGGCATCGTCGAGACCTTCTTCACCCCACCCCACCTCGTCCTGTATACGGGCATCGGCCTCGTCCTCTTCGCCGCCGTGGTCGGCATCTACGTTCGCTTCCGCGGTTTTGCCCGCGGGGCCGCTGACCGGTTCCTTCTGACAGGGCTTTTGATCGCGCTTGTGGGCGGAGGCCTGCAGGTGGCGGCCGGCCCCTTCGACTTCTGGTGGCACGAGAACTTCGGGTTTGATCCCTTTCTGTTCACCCCACCCCACGCCATCCTCATCGTGGGCGTTGCCCTGGCGGGCATCGGCATGGGGGTGGGGGCTGTCCGCGTGCTCCAGGCGCAACGAGCCGGTCTGGACCTGGGGGCCTTTCGCATCACCCGACGACGGCTTCACGTCTTGGCCGTCGTGGGGTTGACCACGCTCTGGCTCGGTCTCAACGGTCTCGTTTACCTTCTGGCTGATGTCGGTGGGATTGCCTATACCTTCGGACTCGGGGAACCTTTCCTGGTGCAGGCGGCCCTTCCGGCATTCATTCTGGCCACCTCTTTCCTCGGCTTGACCGGGACCCTCGTCTTTCTCAGCGCCAAGCGCATTCTGGGCTGGCGCGGTGCGGCCACGGCCGTCGCCGTCCTAGGGGCCGCCATCGTGGCCGCGGCCAGCCTCGGGTTCCAAGCCGCGAACGATCCCGAGAACGGGGCAGTCATCGCCGCCTTCATCCCCCTCTACCTCGCCTTCCTCCTGCCGGTGGCCCTCTTCGACTTCCTCGTGAAGGACCTCCGGTCATGGTGGACGACCCTCGTGGCGGCGGTGCTCCTCGCCCCGTTCGCCTCGTACCTCGACGGGTTCTATTCCTTAGGATTCTGGATCGATTTCCCGCAGTCCATCCCCTTCCTCCTCATCCCCATGTTCTTGATGGGTCTGGTCGCGGGACTGACCCAGCTCCGGTTTAGCGAATCGCTCCTCTCCCGCGAGATGGCGAGTACGGCCTGAGGCGGGCGACGTCCATCGCCTAGGGCCCTCGCCCTTCCCCTTCTCGGAGAATCTTCTCCGTCTCCCGCTGCACCCAGCCACGCCCGAAGCTCGGGTACGCGCTCAGGTAGTGGACGACGACGAAGATGCCCCAGACGAAGAGGGGAAACGCAGGCCAGAAAATGGTGCCGGTGGGCAGGCCTGTGAAGATCTTCCCCACTCACGTTTTCTCCTTCTCCTTGAACCATCCGTGCGGCAGGTTCGGCCGCAAACCGGATTCAGGCTATTGCCGTTATTGAGGGCGTCCGTCGCGGAGGTTCCTCTGGCCTGAGCCCAGGCGGTCAAGCGTTTCCCTCCAAGTCGGGGGGATTTCGGTCCCCCGAACTCGCCAATGGACGGACTTGAACCCGCTGAGACGCCAATCTCGAGGGGCCATCACGTCCCGGTGTGGTGCTGCCTCGCTGAAGGCAATCAAGCTCCTTTCGTCTTCCCAAACAGACAAGGTCCAGTAGTGACGTCGCCAGAACTTCACGCGGAGCGAATAGCCCACGAGTCCTTCCGAAGAAGCCAGCTGCCTTTCGACCCGTCTGACATCCCGCCCGAAGGCCCTTCTCATACCGGATCCCTCCAGCGGGAGGAACGTGGACATCACCAGGTACTCGTGATCCGGCTCGATCTCAGCAAAGAACTTCCAAGGCTGCGCGACCATGGCCTCCCCTCCCGTCCGTCACATCCCCGCTGCGCTAATAAACGGCCTTACGAAATGGTTCACCACCAGAGCGATGGATCGGCGCGCGTCCAGATGGTTGCACGAGGGGCTTTTACTTTAGTCCCCATCCCTCGTCCATGCAGTCCCACATCCACGCATCGCCCCTCTTTCGTCCAGGACGGGTCGAGGCACTGAGCGACGGCGTATTCGCGATTGTGATGACATTACTTGTCCTCGAGATCGCGATTCCGGAGCTCATCCCGCCCGTGGCCGAGACGGAGCTGCGGCAAGAACTCCTCGAACTGATACCGCAGTTCCTCGGATACGCGGTCAGTTTCATCCTCCTGGGGCTCTTCTGGGTCATACACCATCGACAGCTTCACTTCGTCGAACGGACCGACCGAACCTACGTCTGGATTAACATTACAACGCTCCTCTTCGTGGCCCTGGTTCCCTTTACGACTGCGCTCCTCAGTCGCTACCCGGGATCCCAGACCGCCGTCTTTGTGTACGGAGCGAACCTCCTCGCCATCTCCCTGGTCATCTCCGCCCAATGGTGGTACGCCACGTTGGGCCACCGGCTTGTGAACCCGGGTCTGGATTCCGAAGGTCTGCGCAGGAGTCGCCGATGGGCGTTCGTGGCCCCGGTTTCCCTTCTCGTCATCCTGGGCGCCTCGTACATCGATGTCGCCATCTCCCTCATCGGTTTCGCGATTCTGGCGGCCTTCTTCATCGTCTCCCCGGGTTTTGACCGGCTCCTGGGGCGGCTGTCGGAGGGGGTTCCCGAAACCGAGTAAGCAAACATCGAACCGATCGCCTGGTCGATGGCCACTTTCGCTCGACAGGCCAACCGTTAACTAGGCACCCCCATTCCCAGGTGTGGGGGAGTCGATGGAGGACGAATCGGAGGGTTGGGAGGAGAAGAAGATGGGCGGAAAGGGCATGGGAGGAATGGGGTGGCGTATCGCCGTGTCAGCCATTGCGATTCCCGCCTGGATCGTCTTCATCCTGCTCTACGCGTTCCTGTGGTCGGGAGGCTTCACCGACTTTCAGAACTGGGTCATTCTGATCGTCTCGCTCCTGGTGGTGTTCCTCGGCGTGGGGCTGACCTGGGGCTCCATGGGCTGGCGCTATCGCGGCATGATGTAGTCGCCGGCGTCCGGGTGCTATCTCGCTTCTGCCAGACCCGAACGGACCATCCCGACCAGCTTCTTCCGTTCCTGGGGAATGCCGTCGGCCAGGCGGGCCGCCGCCACGGGGAGAAGCCACGCCTGGAGCGCGGTCTCGGAGACGCTTCGAGTCCCCCGATACCGCAACAGGTACGCCCGTTGGAAGCGACGCCGCAGGAGATCGATCAGCCAGCGCCCCCGTGTCCCCTCTGGCGGTTCCCCCAAACGCAGAAGGAGGACCGTCTTGGCCACGTCCGCCGAGGGATGGCCTTGATGGACGTCGGTCCAATCGATGACGATCGGGCCCCGGCGGGACAGGAGGACGTTGTCCGGATGAAAGTCGCCGTGGCAGACGACGGAGTCGTTCGGGAGCTCCCCGAGAGCGTCCCGCGTTGCCCTCTTCTCCTCCGCAGAGAGTCGTGGGGCCTCCCGGATCCTTCGCTCCAAGGCGTCGCGCAATGAGGGAAGCTCAGGCATGCGGTGGCGGTGGACCGATCCGTGGAGGTCGGCCAGAACGCGAGCCAGACGGGTGACCGGCCAGGGGAACCGGGTGAGACGGAAGAGCATCGACGGCCCGTCGATGCGCTCGAAGACGATGCCGGGGCGAGCCGCCTCCTCGATAACCCCGTCCACGCGCGGAACGGGAAGGCCGAGCTCATGGAGGCGTTCCGTCGTTCGGGCTTCCTCTTCGGCCACTTGCCAAGGGAACCCCTCATAGAAGAGCTTGAGAACACGGTTGTCCTCCCACGCAAGAACCTCCGCCGTGCGCCCGACGCCTACCCGTGGTTCCCGAATGGGACTCCCCGGGCGGCGAGCCGCCTCCGGGATAAAGATTCTCCGGACCGGGACACAGCCGTTCCGCTTCGTCCTAGCTGGAAGTCGCTGCCCCTTCGATTGGATATCCGGCCTCTTTCCACTCCTTCAACCCGCCGTCGAAGTGGTAGACGTGCGGGAAGCCGGACTTCTCCAGGACATTGGACACGACCCGACTCGCCGCGCAAGCTCGGTCGGAGCAGTAGCACACGATCTCGTCCATCGGGTCGAGGAGGGCCTGCGCCCGCTCCTTGTCCGCCACCCAGATGGATCCGGGGATGTGCTCGGCCTCGTAGTGCCACTCGTTCATCGTCATGACGAGCTTGAAGTCGTCGCCCCGATCGATCTTGGCCTTGAGCTCCTCCGCGCTGAGGACCGTCACCATGTGCCTCACGCTCCCTGCCCCCGAAGGGCGGGGCTCCTGGATTGAGGGGGAGGCCG
>JBHIBW010000025.1:0-15427 GCA_046759265.1 Thermoplasmata archaeon | reverse complement strand
GGATGGACTCGCCGGGATTTGAACCCGGGATCGCCGGCTTAGAAGGCCGGTGCCCTGTCCAGGCTAGGCTACGAGTCCCCGGTTCCGAGTCGGAGGCCGTTATAAAGCTTTGATGCAGCCAAGACTCAGCCCGGTCTCCCCTGCTCCGTGGCGAGCCCCTCGAGGAGACCGTCAAGCAGCTCCAGGAGATCGCCCGTCACCAGTTCGGCCTTGAGTTCCCCCTCATCGTCCACGTAGCTCAGGAGGAGGTGACCTGGAACCTTGGTCACTCCGATCAGGTTGAAACGGTCCGAGCCCGCGTTGCAGAGAATGGTCCGACCGGGTCCCCCATGCCACGGCATGAGCTTCCGGGCCCATCGCGCAGGAAGCCGAATCTCCAATGAGGGGCCTTCAAGCGTCGCGACATCCCCCGCTACGCGGATGGTGTGGACGCGCTGCAGGGCATGTCGACGCGTCTCGGGGATCTCGATCTCCGCCATCATTCCGCCTCGGTTTGCAGTGGAACCGATGGTCCGCCAACGTATTTAAGACAGAAAACCGTGGACGGAATCACCGGGTTATTGGGGAGTCCGCCGCCGTGACTAGTGAGGCGCCCAAAAAGGGGGAGGACGCCCTTGCCACGCGCCTGCGGGTGGGGACCAGCGGCTGGTCCTACGACTTCTGGGCCGGCACCTTCTACCCCCCAGGCACGCCACCCCGAGATTACCTCCGCCTGTACAGCTCCGTGTTCGACGTGGTGGAAGTCGACTCCAGCTTCTATCGAATCCCCCCGCGATCCATGGTCGCGGGATGGCGGCGGGCGACGCCGGATGGGTTTGAATTCACGGCCAAGCTTCCCCGCCGCATCACGCACGAGCTGAAGCTTCGCGACGTCGAACGGCCTCTCGATCGGTTTTATGCGGCCTTCGATGAACTGGGCTCCAAGCTCAAGGCCTTCGTCGTCCAGTTCCCTCCCTCCTTCAAGGTGGAGAAGGACCTTCCAGCTCTTGAGGCGTTCCTGGACCTCATCCGAACGGACGTACCCCACGCCTTGGAGTTTCGCCACAAGTCCTGGTTCGAACAGGATATCTTCGACCTGCTGGCGAGCCACAAGGCCACCCAGGCTTGGTCCACGACCCAGTACCTCGATTCGCCTCCCACCCTCACCTCGGACTTGATCTACCTCCGTCTCATCGGAGACCGATCTTTGAAGCGCCTGGGGGAGCTCCAGAAGGACCGAACGGAGGAGATGGACAACTGGGGCGCACGGATCAAGGACTCCTTGCAGACGGTCCGCCAGGCATACGTCTTTTTCAACAACCACTTCGCCGGTTTCGGTCCAGGCTCCGTGAATGAGTTCCATCGGCTCGTCGGGCTCATCGAGAGGGAGTTTCCCGAGTCGGGCCAGAAGACCTTGGCCGAGTTCTGAGGCGAGAGAGTCTTCATATTCGCTCCGCCCCATTCTGAGGGGGATGGCACGGGTCATCATGCACGTCGACATGGACGCGTTCTATGTGTCGGCGGAACGCTTGCGAGATCCCTCCCTCGTCGGGAAGGCGGTCGTCATTGGGGCTGACCCCAAGAACGGAAAGGGACGGGGCGTTGTGGCCGCCGCGTCCTACGAGGCCCGGGACCTGGGCGTTCACTCCGCACTCCCCATTACCACCGCCTTCCGAAAGGCCCCCGACGCCGTCTACCTCCGGCCCGATTTCTCCTACTACGGTCGCGTCTCCGACGAGGTCATGCGGGTGCTGGAAGGGTTCGCGGATCGGTTCGAGCAGGTGAGCATCGACGAGGCCTTCCTCGACGTGACCGACCGGGCCAAGGACTTCCGGAAGGCCCGAACCCTGGCCCGCGAGATCAAGGAGGCCATTCGGGAGAGGACCGGCATCACGGCCTCGGTCGGGGTTGCCCCCAACAAGTCCATCGCGAAGATTGCCTCGGACAAGGACAAGCCCGATGGACTCACGGTGGTCAGTCCTCAGCGCGTCGAAGCCTTCCTCCGTCCTCTGCCTGTGTCAGACATCCCGGGCGTCGGAACGAAGACCCGGGCCGCCCTCAAGCGGATGGGCATCGAGACCATCGGCGAGCTCGCGGACACCCCGCCCAACGACATCACGACCGCGTTTGGGAAGGGGGGTGTCTGGCTCTGGGCAATCGCCCGGGGGGAAGAGGAGGCGCCCGTGGAGGAACGAGGGGAACCGAAGTCGTTCAGCACCGAGCATACGTTCTCCGAGAATCTAGATGATTGGGAACGCATTCTGGCTAGGCTCCCACCGCTGGTCGACGACGTGTACTGGCGGGTGCGGGACGACGGCTTTCTGTTCCGCACGGTGAGCATCAAGATCCGTTTCGAAGACTTCGAAACCATGACTCGGGACAGAACGCTGTCCGCGCCCACGAACGACAGGCGGACCATCGAAACCGTGGCGCGCGAGCACTTCGAGGAGTTCCGGAGTTACCCCAAGAAGGTCCGCCTGATCGGGGTGCGGGTGGCGGGTCTGAAGAAGATCGAGGAGGGCCAGAAGACGCTTCAGAGGTGGACCTAGGCCTGGCGTCGGCCTACCTCGTCCCATGCTACGCCGGGCCGCCCTATCGGCAGACGATAACGAAGGCGCCCATCATGATCGGGGTGAGCACACTGGCGGTGGTGAGGAAGCTTATCATGGCCGCCAGCCCAGATCCTAGCCCCAGAACGACCCCAGTCACCTCCTGGCGCCGGCGCCATGGACGGGTTCTCGTCACGCGCTCCAGGAAGCCAACTGCTACGGAGCGATGACATCCCGCGTCTTCATCCGCTTTTCAAAGGCCCCAAACGTCACAGGCATCCACGCCTTGCCTAGCTCAAGCATCTGGCCCACCAGCTCACGAATCTCCCACTGGGCGTCTCCGAAACTCCGGATGGCAATGATGTGCATCAGACTGCGGGCGTTCACCGTCATGGTCCCGTTCACGGGCGTCGCCAGAGGGAAGATATAACGGGCGTCCTCCCTGGGTACGCCTCCGTCGACGAGCCGCTTGTAGGCTTCAATCATCTGGGAGAATAGCCCCTCAATCAGCTCCTCCCGTTCCTCCAGGGGAAGGCTGATCTCCGCGCGCCCTCCTTCTCGCGATACCACCGTCTCCTCGCGA
Source organism: Thermoplasmata archaeon (assembly GCA_046759265.1). GTDB lineage: Archaea > Thermoplasmatota > Thermoplasmata > RBG-16-68-12 > JAJISG01 > JAJISK01. The sequence continues at coordinate 12,316 of JBHIBW010000025.1, read as the reverse complement.
TAGCTCGGGGGCCAGACGAAGTCCTGTGGCGAAAGGGTTCGCAAGCTGATGTATCGACCGCTCTGTATGTCAAAGCTGGCAAGACGGTGTCGCGTCAACTGCGCGAGAGTGACGCGGCTCATACTCTCGATTCCGAAGGTGATCGTGGGGTGTTCGAAGGGCCCCCAGTGCCCCGCACTGATGAGCTGCAGCAGAAAATTCCGGATCTTCTCTTCGATGGTCGACCCCTTGATCGGGCGCATGACCTCCTCGAAGCTCTCGTTCCAAGGGGCCTCCTTCATGTAGTCCCCGCGTGCCGCTCGGCACACGAGCCGTTCCGCATCGGCCGTGGCTGCGATCTGGCGAACCTGCACCATCTTGTTCCTCCCGCGACGTCCCCTTCGCGCAGATCAGGAGAAACCGTTCGCTAGTTAAAGGAGGCGGGGGGGAGGCCGAACGGTCTCCCGGGACCCCCGTACCCTTGATAACCGGGGGACCGGTGCCTTGCACGCAGATGGGCAGAGCGACTGGCCGGGCAGTTCAGGTCCTCGTTGTCATCGACCGGATCGGGTCCACACTCGGGGCTCTCCATCCCCTCCTCTCCCGTCGTCGGCTCCGTCGCCTTGCGGAGGCCATCTTCCTGGACGTGGTCGATGCGATCCGGGAATCACGCCTGGTCGACACGATCGTCCTGGCCACGCGGGATCCGGAGGCGGGGGCCTTGGGACGGAAGGCGGGAATCCGAGTCACGGATTCGGTAGCATCGGAAACCCCCGACGCCTCTCGGGTTGACCCGGACAAGCTGGTGGCCATCATCCGCGGAGACCTACCGGTCCTGGAAGACCAGGATCTTGCGTTCCTATTGGGTCGCATAGGACCACCTGACCGCCTTCTCTTCGTGCCTACCCCTGACGCCGAGGGTTTGAGCCTGATGGTGGCCCGAGGAGCCAATGCGTTCGTTGCCGACTTTGATGGAGGGACCCTAACGTCCTGGACGAAGGAGGCCGAGAGGCGAGGCCTGGCCACCGAAGTCTTCGCGACTCCAGCCGGGATGAGGCCATCCAGCCCGCGGGACCTTCTTCAGATGTACACATCGGCCCGTCCATCTCGGGCCAAAGGGCTGTTGAAGAGCTGGCGCATCGGGCCGAAGCTCAGAGAACTCGAGGGGGATCAAGGGTGAGAAACGTCGAGATATGGGGGATCGAAACCATCCCCGAGGTACGGGAGGGCGACAGCCTGGTCGCCCTAATCGAGGAGGGAATCCGGAGTTCGGGACGGGATCTACAGGACGATGACATCCTGGTCGTCAGCCAGAAAATCGTGTCCAAGGCGGAAGGGGAGACGTACCGCCCCGAAGATCTGTCGCCTACGCCCGCCGCGCAGGCCCTCGCCGAGGGGCGCTCCAACGCCCCTGAACACGTCGAACTCATCCTTCGAGAGACGGCCCGGATGGTCCGCATGGACCTGGAACGCGGGATCCTGATCGCCGAAACCCAGCACGGATACGTGTGTGCCAACGCCGGTGTGGATCGGTCCAACGTCGGCGAGGGGGGGACGTATACGGCCCTCCCGCGCGATCCCGACGCGTCCGCAAGACGCCTAAGAAGGGGACTCCAGGAGGGGCTCTCCGTGCGTATTGGGGTCATCATCAGCGACAGTTTCGGGCGGCCGTGGCGGAAGGGATCCACCGATGTCGCGATCGGCGTTGCCGGCCTGTCCCCCCTCCAAGACTACCGGGGACAGCACGATCGGCACGGATACAAATTGCACAGCACCGTGGTCGCGCTAGCGGATGAGGTGGCGTCCGCAGCGGAGCTTGCGAAGGGAAAGCTGGAAGAGGTCCCCATCGCCGTCGTTCGGGGCGTGGCGTTCCGGCATGCTGAGGGGTCCATCCAAGACGCGATTCGTCCGACGGAAGAGGACCTGTTTCGCTAGGGTTCCTCGGGCTTTTCCAAGGCGTGCCAGCGGTGCACACTTTCCGGGTCAATGCGTATGAGAGGCCCCAACGAGTTCTGGAGATCCACCTCCCGATACTGCGCATACTTCTCCTCCAACCGATGGAAGGCGCGCCTGCGCTCCCCCTCCGCTTCCACCAAGGAAGCCTTTCCCCGGACGAGCAGGTAACGGAGGCGGGACCAGTCCTCCTGATACTCGTCCAGCAGCAGGGCGACCTGGGCGTTCTCGCGCAGATTGCGAATACGACGAAGCTGATCGGGAGGGACACGCTTCCGCTTCTGATCCACGGCCGTGTAGAAGTTCTCCCCGTCGAAGACGAAGCAGACCGGTATCACATGGGGCTCCCCTCCCGCATCGGCGGTGGCCATGTGAGCCACGCGTTGGGCTCCGATGAAAGTCCTGTCCGAGCCCGTCCATCGCAAGCCGGTCTACGCTCCCCCCATCCGCCTCTCGCCGATCATGAGACCTCCCGAGATCAGCATGAGCCCTCCGAGTCCGAACATCGCAAAGGCCGAGAGGGCAGCCATTTGCATGGCGAACAGGTTGGTCCCCACCATCAGCGCTCCCACGAGGACCATAAGGCCTCCGTAGAAAAGCATCAAGCCACCTTGTGGGCGGGCGGTGAGGCCCACGCCCACCATGAGGAGAATCCCGTTGACAAGCACAACTCCACTGAAGACCAGGAGGAGCAACGATGGGAGGGAACCACCCGGCACCATCGGGTTCATGGGCTCCCCCATCCCGTTGCCAGGCGGGAAGGCGAGGAGCGCCGCCGCGACTCCCACCGCGCCGCTGGTCACCGCCAGTGCCCCGGCTAGGGGCATCCTCCCGCCGTGCACACGGCATCCTCTCCGGGAATGTATTTATGATTTCCCCCCATGAACGCGACGCGGAGGAGGACGCCTGGCCCGCGACCCAGCCACGCCTTGGAGTCAGCGAGGACCGTGGTCGCTGACCTCGAGGGACGTGGCGGGAATGGCCGCCTTGGCGGCCATGGCTTCCTTCCTGGAAATCATTCCCTTCGATCTCCGGGTTCCGTTCCCCCTCCTCACCTTTCTCACCTTCGACCCGACGGGGATTCCCATCGCGGTGGCTGCCGTCCTCTACGGGCCTCTCGGTGCCTTCGTCACTGCCGGAATCGCGGGCATCACAATCGCCACACGAAATCCCGTCTCGGCTGCGTTCAAGACGACTGCGGAGATGTCCACGGCGATCCCTCTGGCACTCACCCTCTGGGGTCTCCGAGGCAGGGAAGGGGATTCGTCCTCCAGGACCTGGGCCCTCCTCGGCTTGGCCGGGGCGGTCGCCGTGGTTTCTCGGGTGGCCGTGATGACCGGCTTCAACCTCGTCTTCTTGCCTCTCCTGCTGGGCATACCGGAGGCCGTGGTGGTGGGGCTCCTCCTGCCGATCGCCATATTCAACGCCGCCCAGGCCGTCATCAACGTGGTACCGGCCTATCTCATCGTGCGAGGCCTCCCTCCGGACCTCCGACCGTCGTGGCTCGCGTGGGGGGCGGGGTGACGGAGGATGGCTCCGGCCATCGAGGTGCGTGGGTTCCGCTTCCGGTACCGGGGCTCCGCGACCCCGGCCCTCCGGGACGTGAACTTTGAAGCCAGGGATGGGGACGTCGTTCTCGTCACCGGGCCGACGGGCTCCGGCAAGTCCACCCTTCTCCGGGCCCTCAACGGCCTCATCCCCGACTTCTACGAGGGCGAAGTCCACGGGGATGTGCGGGTGGCGGGGCGAGACGTGCTCTCCCTGCGCCCGAATCAGGCGGCGACCTTCGTGGGGAGCGTCTTCCAATCGCCGCAGGACCAGATTATCGCCCGCACGGTGCATCGGGACGTGGCCTTTGGATTGGAGAACCTAGGATGGGAGAAGGAAACCATCATCCGGAGAGTGGACCAATCGCTCGAGACCGTGGGATTGAGTCAGTTCAGAGACCAGCCGACCTCTTCGCTGAGCGGGGGTCAGATGCAACGACTCGCGTTGGCGGGGGTGGTGGCGATGCGCCCACAGGTGCTCCTCCTTGACGAACCCGCCTCGGAGCTGGATCCCGCGGGTCGACGGGCCATTCTGGACACGCTCCGGAGTCTCGCCCGAACGAGAAGGAGGGCGATTCTCATCACGGATCATCGTCTGAACGATCTCGTCGGCTTCGTGGACCGAGTCGTGGTCCTGCATCAAGGCCAGGTTGCCTTGGATGGACCACCGCGGGCGGTCATGGCCAGCCCCGAATTGGAGGCCTGGGGGGTCGAGGTCCCACCGGCCATTCGCGTCTGGCGTCGCCTCCAAGAGAGGGGAGTCGACCTCCGGTGTCCACTGACCTCGGAGGAACTTGTGAACGAACTGGTCCCACAAGGGAGGACCCTGTCTGACGCCCTCGAAGCCGCTGCTTAGCCTCCGTGGCGTGCACTACGCCTATCCAAACGGGACCTCGGCGATTTGCGGCGTTAGTCTGGAAGTCTCGGAGGGGGAGCGGGTGGCCTTGCTCGGCGAGAACGGGTCGGGGAAGACGACGCTCGCTCGCCTCCTGGTCGGGATCCTAAAACCCTCGAAGGGCTCGATCCGACTCGGCGATGTGGACTACGCGCAGCAGACCACGCATCGCATTGCTCGGGAGGTCGGCCTCGTATTCCAGAACCCCGACCATCAGATCTTTCTGGACCGCGTCTGGGATGAAGTGGCGTACGGACCGCGGAACTACGGACTGAGCGCCGGCGAGCTGGAGGAACGGGTGGGCACGGAGCTTCGCGCGTTTGACCTGTGGGAGGACCGATACCGACTCCCAGCCGCGCTGAGTGGGGGGGAGCGGAAGAGCGTGGCGTTCGCCTCGAGCTTTGCCATCCGCCCCCGCGTGTTGCTGCTCGATGAACCGACAAAGGGGATGGACGACGGACGGAAGCGCCAGTTGACGCGGATTGCGAAGCGCCTGACGGCGGAGGGCCGAACGGTAATCTTCATCACCCACGATGTCGACTTTGCCTACGAGGCGACCGAGAGGACGGTCGTCCTACGGCGAGGTCGCGTCGTTCTAGACGGCCGGACGAAGGAGCTGCTAAGCGGGCCTGAGGTCGCGCAAGCGGGGCTCCAGGCCGCGACCGTCCCCAGCCTGCTCGCCACCCTGCGAGAAGGGGGGATCTCCCCCCCTTCCGCGCTTTATCGCGAGGTCCAGCGGCACGTGGAGGGGGCCCCATGAGCACGGCCCTCGAGGCCTTCCGGTACCAGGAGGCAGACACGCCGCTCCATCGGCTCGATCCCCGGGCCAAGCTCCTCATCGTCGCCGGCCTCGTCGTCTTCCTCTGGCTCTGGTGGAACCTCTCGGTCATCCTCCTCGCCCTCGTTCCTTTGACGATTCTAATCGGCATCGGCCGCCTGGGCCGCCCGTTGTTGGACTCCATCCGACTCTATGCAGTCCTTGGCCTCCTGTTGGTGCCGCTGAACGCGCTCCTCCATTCCGCCTTTACCTTCCCCCCGGGCGAGTCCGAAGTGCTCTTGACCCTCACGGCGCCGGGCACGCCCCTCCTCGGTGCACTCGTGATCACGCGGGAGGCCCTCGCGTTCAGCCTTCTCGTGTACGCCCGCCTGGTCCTCATGCTGGTGGCGACCAGCATCTTCTTTCTCACGACGAGCCTCGACGACCTGGAGGCCCTCCTCCTGTCCCTCAAAGTCCCGTACTTCTTCGTGCTGACCCTTAGCATGGCCTTTCGTTTCCTTCCGACGCTCGGGGATGAAGCCACACGAATTCGCGAGGCGCAGATGGCGCGCGGCCTCGATCTGGAATCGGGGAACCGCCTCAGACGGCTATGGCGCGCCGGGATCCCCCTCCTCCTTCCCCTCTTCATCAGCGTCCTACGTCGTTCCGTTCGACTCGGAGAAGCGATGGAGGCGCGCGCGACCTTCGCACTCCCCAACCGAACGAGTACCGTCGATATGCGGGTCCGTCGGGGGGATGTTGGCGTCGCTGTGGCCACGGTCGCCCTTCTCACGGTGGCCGTCCTGTTCCGGTTCGTTGGCGGGTCCGTCTAGGTTGCACCTCGAGGACGACTCAGACCAGGACGACCGCGAGGAGACCGGCCACGAAGGCCGCAACCGCCAGGACGTCCACTCGCGTGAACCGTTCTCGGAGAAGTGTTGTGGCCGCGAGGACCGTGACGACGGGATAGGCCCCCGTCAGTGCGGCCACCAGCGAGGCCGGCCCATCGACCAAGGCCAGCGTCAGGAGAATCACGGCTCCCGCGCCCATAACGATCGTCAGCGCGGGCCAGACCAGGAGTCGGCGGTCTCCAATGAGGGGTCCCGATGCCCGCGTTCGCACCAAGAGCAACAACGGGATCCCCACCACCAGATCGGAGAGACCGAAGTAGAAGAAGGTCGTGCCCTCGCCGAGTTCCGTCACGGCCACTTTCACGAGGAACCCCCAGATGCCCCACAGCAGGAACGACAGGAGCACGAGGATGGTCAGAAACCGTCCCCCCGTTCCCGCCGTCTCCCGCTCGGTTCGGCCCAGGAGGACCGCAGACCCCAACAAGAGGGCGATGCCGAGGCCCTGCGCCAGTGTGATCGTCTCCCCAAGGAAAGCGAGTGCCAAGAGGACCGTGATCGCGGGGTAGGCCGCGATGATGGTCCCCATCCGCGAGATCGATCCCCGAGCGATGGTTTCGTAGTAGGCAACGAAGCCCAACATTCCGGTGAGGCCCGCCCCCAGCCCCAGGAGAAGGCCTCGACTCCCGCCGAGAGAGGGGGCCCCGAAGGCCACGTAGACCGAGAGGAAAACGGCGGCTTCTCCGAGCGCGACTAGGGCCGCCATCTTGCGAGGGCCAAGGGCCCCCACCCCGCGTTTCGCAGCGACCTGCCCCAGGCCCCAGCCTAGGGTGGCGCCTAATGAGAGGTAGACCCAGAGTTCAACCATGCCCGAGGCAAAGGATCGTTAGAGACGCGTCACCTGGAGCTTCCCTTCCGGCGACACAATCACTTCGTACAACTCCTCATCCGTGCCGTGGTAGTCCGCCTTGTACAATTCGTCAAAGTTCCACCACACGGGTTTCAGATCCACAGCACGGATGGTCCACTCCTTGAAGTTCGGGAGGAACTTCCGTAGCTCGCCCTCCAGCTCGCGAAACTGTTCGTGCAGTTCGCGAACGCGTTCCTTCATCCTTTTCAATCCTTGAACCTGATCCGCGCGTAGGGGACCATCCACAACCGTCTTCATTTCCTCACCAACCGTCGCCGCCCCAAGCGAGTGGAGCGGCAGCCAGCCTCCCGGGAGATGCAGGCAATTCCAACCTATAGGCTTTGGCCCAGCTGGGCTCCCTCCCCCGGCCTTCGTCCCGGTCGGATCTCCGGTCTCTCCGATTACGATGGCCCGGCCGCCTCGAGCATGTCGACGATCTCCGCGTGGTCGGCCTCGATGGCCAGCTCCATCGGCGTCTTGCCTCCCTGCGCCTCCACATCCACCCTGGCCCCGGCCTCGAGCAGCCTCCGCGTCAACCCGACGTCGCCGCTCGCCGCGGCCGAGTGAAGGGCCGTGAAGCCCCCCTCGCTCGGGGCATCCACGTCCGCGCCCACCTCCAGGAGGAGACCCACCGCCTCGCCCTGACGGCCCGCGGCCGCGGCCTGAAGGGGCTGATTCCCGTTGCTGTTGTGGGAGACCGCTCGGTGGCTGGCACCGTTGGAGAGCAGGGTCCGGATGGCATCCAAACTCCCGAAGTGGGCCGCGAGATGAAGGGGGGTCCATCCGTCGAAGCTGTAGCTGTCAACCAAGCCACGATCGGATCGAAGGAGAACCTTCAGTCGGTCATTCAAGTTCAGGGCCGATGCTTCGAAGACATCCGGCTGTGGGGGCCGATCCATGAGAAGTTCGACGATGGCGGCCTGACGGTAGTAGGCCGCCCAGATCAGCGCGCTCGCGCCGTCGGAATTGTGGGCCGAGGCCAGACGCGGATCGATTTCGAGGAGCTCTCGGACTTCGTCGAGGTCTCCCTCCTCGATGGCCTTGAATAGCCGTGCCTGCACATCCTCGCTATCCTCTCTGGTTCCCATAAGTCTGATGACCAATTCTAGGAGTATATCTCACTTGCGCGAATGTGCATTAGTTAATCAAGCCTGATGCGAAGCGACCTGAGAAGCCTGCTCACGTGGCTGGGGTGATAAGTCACGCCGTATTCCTTGTGAATGAGATCCCTTGCGGTGGTCAGCTTCCATTGTCGTCCGGGCAGGCCGTGCTCGGAAGGAGGCGCCTTTAGGAGCCGAGGCAGTTCGAGTAGGGCCTCGTTGGAAAGCTTTCGTGGACGGCCCGTCACCGGGCGGCGAGCGAGCGCATTGAGGCCGCCCTTCGTCGCCAGGCTGCACCATCGGGAGACCGTGGAAGGATGCAGATCGAACGCCTCCGCCACGGATCGCTGCGCGACCCCCGCCTTGACAAGCCGGACCGCGGCAATCCGAAGCTCCGTGGAACGAGTCCTGGACCCCGTCCGTCGTCCCACCGTCGGTCATTTTCCTTCCACTTGATATACTTATGCAGTGTGAACTGACAAGTCACATCCTGAACGATTCTCAAGACATCTCCAAGAGAGGTCCCGCTACCGACTGGAATTCGACCTTCTGCCGGGGGTTCCTATACGTGGGTCCAGCAACCCGTAGGTGAAGTCGAGGATGAAGATCATGGCGAGAAACAGCAACGCGTAGGCCACGGGCAGCGCGAGGAGGAGGGGGCTATCGATCGGACCATTCGCTTCGAGGTCGCCGAAACTTAAAGCCTCCCAGAAGAGCCATCCGACTCCGGGCCATCCGAAGATGCCTTCCACCAGGATGATCCCGTTGAGGGTCGCGATCAGCGCGATCGCGAGCATTGTTATGACGGGAGGAGCCGCAACGCGGAGGACGTGCTTCCGCATCACCGTCCTTTCCGGGGCTCCGCGTGCCCGAGCAGCCTGGACGAAATCCTCCCTCTCGATGGGAAGAACGAGGTTCCGTGTGACGTACGCCCAGGCCCCGAACGAGGCAAAGGCGATCGTCAGCAGGGGCAGGGTCAGGTGCCAAAGGAAGTCCCCCGCGTATGCCCACGGATCCCTGGGGGGTGGGACGGTGACGAAACCCGCCGGAGGGAAGAGGCGGAGCGAGAAGGCAAAGAGCAAGATGAAGATGAGCCCCCAGATCCAGGGGGGAACGGCAGTCGTGGTCAGCGATAAGAGCGTGAGTCCCCGGTCGGTTTTCCTCGACGCCCGTGACGCCATCAGAAGCCCTGTGCGGATTCCAAGAAAGGCCCCGAGGGCGGTCCCACTCGCAAACAGCCCAATCGTGAAAGGGAGCCGTTCCACGATGATGTCCACAACCAGAAAAGAGCCTGTTCGGCTCTGGTGATACAGCGCGGTCCCCCAGTCGAGGGTCGCATATTCCCAGACCTGACGCAGAATTCTTGAGAGAATTGGCTCCCCCTGCTGTTCGGCCAAGATCGCCAGGCGACGCTGGCCAATCTCTCCCGCTCGTTCGGAGAAGGGGAGGGTCCAGCAGGACTCATCTTTGCTGCAGGAAAGGACCGCGTCGCGGTAGGACTGGTTCCAGATGATGTCCTCCATCATCGTCTTGGATGGGCTATAGGGATTGTTGGATGGACTGAGGTTAACGAACGTCACTAAGAAGATGACAAAGAGGAGGAATACCAGGGCAAGATACGCTAACCGCTTTCCTGCGAACCCTGCAAGTGACAACCCTTGTCAATCGCATCGCGGGTTGTTAAGGCCACGCCCTCCCGAACAGGGAATGGACCAGGGGGAGGCGGCTGGTTCGGTTCCGCCTCCTCGCGACTGCCTCTAACCTGATTCTGGCGCTTCAGTTGAACCCGCAAGATGGCGCTCGCAGACCCAACCGCCGTGGCCAGGGTCCCAGATGACACCGTCGAGATCTTCCGTGACGACGCCCTCATCTCTGTCTACCCGGCACTGGCCCACCCAGTACAAAGCACCCGCGAGGCCAGGATCGCCCTGGGGTTGGTCTACGTTCTCACCACGACTCTCCAGATAGTCCCAGAGCGCCTGGAGAACCTGGTTTGCGGCCTGGATGCGGTCCCATGTCTCCACGTCGAGGAAGCTCATCGGAGAGTCCAGACCGCGCTCGGCCTTGGGCGTTTCGGTTCGGGGGAAAGACTTATCCATCCCTTGGTTCCTCCGCCGCGGGGGGAGAGTATGGTTAACATCGACCCAGGAACCATCAACTACCTTGCGGTGATTGCGGCCGGCGTCGTGTCGTGGGTGCTTGGGGGCATATGGTACGCGCGCCCCGCCCTCGGGGGGCGTTGGATGAACCTAGTGGGGATGACTGAGGAGCAGGCCCGCGAAGGGGGAGCTGTTGCCTTCATCGTGGCTCTCGTTCTCTCGATTGTCGTCGCGCTGTTCTTGGCCTTCGTGCTCCAGGCGCTGGGTGCCATGGGGAACGTGGGGAACGGAATCCTCGGCGGTCTGCTTGTGTGGTTCGGATTCATGGCCATCCCTGCAGTCGGGAACGTCCTGTTCGAGAAGCGCCCCTGGGGCCTCTTCGGTATCAACCAAGGCTACAACCTCGTGTCGTTCGTCCTGATGGGCATTATCTTGTCCTTGTGGGTATAAGCGCCGAGACCGTACCGGGGCCGAGGAAAGAGCCGTGGGGTCCGACTCGGCCTTGGAGTGGCTGCTGGAGGAGGACGAGCCCTCCATCCGATATCTCGCTCTCACGCAGATCCTCGGGCGGGCGGACGACGACGGCGAGGTCCAGTCCGCGAAGGGAAGGATCGGCGTCGACGGATGGGCGGCGGACATCCTAGAGCGGCAGGAATCCGGCGGGTGGTGGGTCGCCGAAGAGAACCTCTACGGACCCAAGTACACTTCCACGAACTGGATGTTGCTCATCCTGTCGGACCTCGGCCTGACGAAGGCAGATCCCCGGATCGATCGGGCCTGCCGGCTCTGGATGGACCGTTTCGCAAAGAAGGATGGAGGGTTCGGCGCCGACTACATGAGGCTCGGGCATTTGTGCATCGTCGGGAACACTGCCCGGGCTCTCGTCCGGTTCGGTTATCTGGACGAACCTCGTGTTCGGAGCGCCTTCGAGTGGCTCGTGGAGCGTGCCGACCCAAAGGGCGGGTGGAACTGCTTTGGGAAGGGTCGAAACCTGGATTCCTGGGAGGGGCTCAGCGCGTTCGCAGTGTATCCGCATCAGAAGTGGACGGCGGGCATGAAGCGCGTCGTGGAGCAAGGCGCAGAGTTCTTCTTGGAAAAGGAGCTCCACCGGCAGGGTGCTCGGTATGAGCCCTGGTACCGGTTCCATTACCCTGTTCATTATTACTACGACCTACTGGTGGGGCTCGACTTCATGACCGCCCTGGGTTTCGGGGATGATCCTCGGCTCTCGTTTGCTCTAGCGCGGCTCCAAGAGAGCCGGCGAGCCGACGGCAGGTGGAACCTGGATGCGGTACATCCAGACGTTGAAGGAGGCTATGCGAACTGGCTTCTGAAGAACCCGGACAAGAGACCCACCCCCTTTGCCCTCGAGAGCCCGAGCCAGCCCAGCAAGATGATCACCCTGAGGGCTCTGCAGGTCCTGGAGCGGCTCGAGGGCACAGCGTGAGAGGATGGTCGGGAGTGGACCGGGTGGTGTCCGCCCCCGAATCCCTTCGGTTTGGATTTCCTCGAGTGTCGTCTTACGCCTGAGAAGCCCTTCCCCCCGGATTCTCGATTGTCCAGGCGGCTCATGGAATCCTTAACGTTCGTCTGAATTGCGGCCTCTCACTGAGGGACCCGGAGCGGGGTGGCGTCCTCCTTACAGAATTGTGCCCCGGAACCGTAGACCCTCCCGCACGTGGGGCAGACTGGGAGTGCAGAGGCGGATGGGAGGAAAGGCGACCTGGGTCGCGTTCCCATTCGAAGAAGGACGGCGCCGACGGCCAGTATCGGCACCCCGACCACAACGAAGGAAATTCCCTGAGCAAAGACCTGGCTGCAGTGAGGCAAACCGAAGAACGGGACCCAAGTCGTAACGCATTCCGCTTGCAGCACAGCCGCGCCATAGAGGCTTAAGGTGATCCCGACGGCGATGAACACCATTCCCGTGACGGAATATGTTGTCCTCATCCTCCCCAAATAGTCTGTTCTCATCTCTCCCCGAACCAGGCTACGCGATGGCACACCTTTGGCGTTTGCGGTACTCCGACAGAAGCGGACCCCGCATGCAGCCTAGATGCAGGTTCGGGGCCTATCGATCAGGAAGACCCAATAATGCGACACCGATTCCGACTAGACCAACGGAGAGGCCAATGAAGTTGATGTAGAGCGATAGGAAGCCTACTCCTGGAAACCCACTGGCGAGAAGGTCCATCGCCAATCGAATCACGCCCACGAGGCCCACCGCG
>JBHIBW010000024.1:0-15462 GCA_046759265.1 Thermoplasmata archaeon | reverse complement strand
GGTAGAGGGAGGTCGTGTGGGGGCGGTCCCTAAGCTTCGTAACCCTGAGGCTTCGCTGGAATTCTCCATTCTCCTGTTCCCGCCAGCTCAGCTCCACGACTCCGTCGGCGAGGAAGTCCGCCGCATCCACGACGCGCATCCGCTTTCCTTCGTGTATGAACTCGAGGCGTTCGGTGGTGAGGAAGCACGTCACGTCCAGGGAGCGCAGGTACTCGAACAGTAGGAAGAGGTCGCGACGGGACCCGAACTCGGCCAAGTCCTGGAGGGCGTCCAAGGAGTCGAGGGCGACGGACTGAACCCCCCGCTTTCGGGCTCGTTCCACCCGACCTTGGAGGGTCTCCAGCCACGCCTGTGGGTCCCGGTTCGCCCGGAACTCACGCCGGTACCGGGTCAGGTCCAGGATTCGGAGGTGTTCCGCGGTCGCTTCGAGGTCCATCCCGAGGCCGGCCACCTGTCGGACCAGACTTTCCTTCGTCTGTTCTAGGGTAATGAAGAGGGCCCTCCGGCCTTCCCAGAGGCATTGCTGGTAGAGAATCCAGAAACACAGGCTCGTCTTGAAGGTTCCCGGCATCCCGGTGACCAGCAGGACGGAACCGGGGGTGACCCCGCCGCGCATCGAGGCATCGAGAGCCGGCATGTGCGTCGGATGCGGGGGGACCCGTTCTCCCGAGCCAAGGATCTCAACTGTGGGGGCTTCCTCCTCTTCCCTGGCTTCCCAGGCGAGATCGGCCATGACCTCCTGCACCTCCAGACGAGCGACAAGGAGCCTCGGCTCCAAGCGAACCGCCTCCTCCAGGCAAGGCAGTGCCTCATCCAGACGCCCCTCCTCTCGCAGGGCTCGGCCCCGTTCCAGCCAGTTGGTGGCGTCAGATGACTTCCGAAGCAACGCCTGTTCATAGCAGGAGGCAGCCTCCGGATAGCGGGAGAGGTGGGCGAGGACCTGGGCCTTGCCCTCCCATGCCCGTGGATCGCTCTCGTCGATCTGAATTGCTTCCTCGAAGAGGGCGAGGGCGCCCTCGTAATCATCCGCGTACACAGCGCGCTCGGCAGCGGCCAGCCTCTGGTCGAGCGCCCCTCGCCCCGAACCTCTGGATTGCCCCTCCATCTTCCGACCGGCTAGAAAGATCCGCTCATGGCTCGGGTCACGCTGAATGTACCCTTGTCGAAGACGAGGGCAAAGGACCCGGTCTTGTGGTCGGCCGCCCGCATCTTGACGATACGGATTCGGCGCTGGACGTCCACGTCGCTCACTTCGTGCATCTTCAGGTGGAGGATCCCATCTGCGAGGTAGTCGGCCTCGTTCCCCGAGGATTGGAATAGGCCTGGAAGGAAGGGTTCGGGCGGCGTCTCCGTAATCAGCAAGGCCGTCGCCCGCTGACTCCGGAACCAATCAAAGAGGCGGAACAGATCGTGTCGCCGGTCTTGGAACTGGGCAAGGACCTCTAGAGCCTCGAGGGAGTCAACCGCGATCAGGTCCACAACGTCCAACTCTTTGCGGAACTCCACGGCTCGTTGCAGGAAGTCCACCCATTGCCCCCGCACGGTGTCCTTGGCTCGCTTCTGCAGCGTCGCCACGTCAAGGATGTGGAGTTGCCCGGACACCCGGTCCAGGTCAAATCCCATACTCGTCATTTGGCGTTGCAGGCTCTGTTTTCGCTGCTCGAGGGTGATGTAAAGAGAAGTCCGTCCCTCCTGGGCTCCATTGTGGTACAGAATGTTATAGGCCAGGGTGGACTTCATGGTCCCCGGCAAACCGCTCACAAGGACGACGTGTCCCTGCGGGATGCCGCCTCCCAGGATTTCGTCGAAGGCCCCGATATGGCTCTTGACGAACCCATCCTCGGGAGCCGCCTCCTCCTCGAGTACCGTCTTCACATTCGTCTTCTTCATGCTCACTCCGTTCCTTGGTGTTCACTTGATTTCTTCAGCCTGAAGGGAGGGCCGAGGCCGAGGACCACCCCAGACCATCAGATCGATGAGCGTCTCTAGGGCCGTGCGGACCCCCCGCCCTTCCGAGGCGACGACCTCCACGACCGGGACGTGGTCTCCCTCGGACACTCCCTCCTGGATCTCCTCGACAGGCATGGGATCATCAAGATCCCGCTTGTTCGCTACGACGACGGCCGGGATGTCCGAGCCGACCAGGTTACGCAGCTCCGTCGCTTCCTCCAGTTCTTCGGGCATCGTGCTGTCTACGACCAGAAACAGCCCCAGGGTCCCGCGCGCTGAGACCGGGAGAAGGAACGCGAAACGTTTCTGACCGGGCAAGCCTAGGAGCTCGACCTCGACCCCCCGTCCGTCGGCGCGCCCGTAGTCGAATGCCACACCCCCCCCGGCCGGTTCGGTTCCCTCTGCCGATTGCGCCGCCGCTCGGACGAAAGAAGACTTGCCCGAGCCCGGCAGTCCGACCACGAGAACGCGGGGGAAGCGGAGTACGAGGCCGTGGCCTTCGCGGAGACCGAAGGGAATCCAGCGGGTGACCCGCGGGTCTTCGCCCCCCTGACGGAAGCGCAACTTGTGGAGGAGGGCGCCCTCCTGCACTGTGCAACGGAACTCAATCCGGTAGTCACTCTGATCCAGGAGGGCGGGTACCTGGCCGTTGTGATAGCTCCACTCGACGAACAGGAGTCCCGCCACGGCACCGGAGGCCGTGGTCGCCCCAAGGAACTCTTCCATAAAGGACTCGAAAGCGGACGGCGAGAGCTGCTCGGCGAGGAGGTCGAGGGAGTCTAGGATGACGCGATGGGGGCGCTTTTCTTCCAGAACGTCACGTAGGGAGGCCAGGATGGCTTCCGGTTCTGGTACGCCCTCGACCCCGAATGTGCCTCCCGATCTGCCGTCCGAGGACGCAGGTACGCCCGTTACGACGAGCCGCTCCTGGGGGATCTCACCAAACTTGGCGAACTCCCTTCGCGCTAGCCGGGGCGAGCGATACAGGTCCATGTAAAGGCACGTCTCTCCCCCTCGCAGTCCCGCCACGACGAACAGCTCGGCGAAGGTGCACTTCTCGGCGAGGACTTCGCTGTACAGGAGCAGAGATGAGGGCCGTTTGAGACCTCCGTCGAGGGCGCGATCCAAGACTTCCAGGCCGAACGCCGCGTTCATACGTTTTCCCCCCTGGCCCCGGATTTTCCGGTGTCCCTCAAAGGGGCTAAAATCTCAGCGTGGCCGTCCGGAGGGAAGGCGATCCATTCAGGGAAGAAGCTGTACCCCCGAAGGTGGTGCAACATCACCTCCCTTTCCCCCGACCCATTGAACCGCATATCGATGACCCCATCAACGAGGGAACGGAGGAGGTTCTCTTGGCGGACTTCCGTGACGCCCTCCTGACTGGCGAAGAGGATGGAGCCCATCTCGGTCTTGACCCGTGCGGATACGATTTGGAAGAATTTGCTGAGCGACGAGGCGGAGTTATGCAGGAAGAGGGTCGAGATGGTGTAGAGGAGGACTTTGACCGGCCGGTCGTGAGCCGCCGCCTCCTCGGTGATGGCCATGCCGAGCCCCTCCAAGTTGGAGAGGCTACTCACGATCCGGATCCCGCTTTTTTCTTCCTTCCCCTCCTCGGACACCGTTGTCGTGAATCCGTCGATGACCGAAAGCCCCTGTCCGAACGCGGCGAAGGAGTCGACCCTTGACCGCCGGAGGTGACCTTGGAGTTCGGCCGGTCCCACGTCAACACAGACGAATACAACGGGCTGGTCCTCCTCGAGGTACTTTCCGAGGGCCTCCATGAGGAATTGGAACTTACCGACGCCAGGCGGGCCAGAGAGAAGGATCGAGCAGAAATCCGGAAGCCGATTCAGTAGGAGGGGGGTGACAGGCCCACCCTCCATGAGAGACCCTTCCTGGCCCCGGCGTTCTTTGATTTTGCCCATTCATCACACCTTTTGTCCGCGCATCGAGAAATTGACTGTCCATTCGTTTTACTTGAACAGCACAATTCTGAGATTTTCTGTACTTATAGGATGCCCCTTTGGTATCTATCCTGAGAATAGGGGGGCGGAAGTCTGGGGTGGCGGGACTCCCGTCTCGTCCGCATCCCGGACCCCATCCGGGAAAAGCCTATGAGCGCGACTCGCATCCTGCTCCCCGTGGTCTCCAAGGATCTCGCCGAGAAGCTGAGCCCGGGGGAGCGGGCGCTTCTCCTCGCCCTGGAGGACCAAGAGGGCGCCACTCCCGGAGCGCTGGTCGAGGCCGGGGTATTCCAAGAGGAGGTCCAGGTCATGAACGCCGCCTCCTGGCTTCGGTCGAAGCGCCTGCTGAAGATTCGAGAGCGCCTGGTTCGCGTCTACACGCTGATGGATCCCGCATGGGCCGAGCGGGAGCTCCCTGAGAGGCGGGCCTTGACCGTCCTGTTGGACGCGGAGGAACTCCCGCTTCCCGAACTGGCCGTCCGGGCCGGGTTCTCCGACGAGGAGATGCCCGTCGTGCTGGGTTGGCTGAAGCGGAAAGGGTGGGCGGACATCGAGGCGGGAGGCGATTCCCCTATTGTCCGGCTCCGAGAGGAGGGGCGGCTTGCCGCGAATATGCGGGGACCCGACGAACTTCTGCTTTCGCGCCTCGGGGAGGGAGAACTCCAGGAGGGAGATGCCGACCCACGGCTCTTGTCGCAGCTGCGTCAGCGGCAGGAGATTCTCAAAGAACGACGACAGGTCTTGCGGACGCTCCACCTCACGAAGGACGGCGCCCGGCTCGTCACCCGGGGCCTGGAGCCCGCGGAGGACGTGGCGCAGCTGACCCCCGACCTCTTGCAGACTGAGGCATGGAGAAAGAAGCGGTTCCGAAAGTACGACGTGAAGGCCTACGCACCGGCCGCCTATGCGGGAAAGAAGCATCCCCTCTCCGCCTACACCCAGAAAATCCGGCGGATCTTTCTCGAGATGGGGTTCACGGAGATTGATGGGGATTACGTGGGTCCCGCCTTCTGGTCCTTTGACGCGCTCTTTCAGCCGCAGGACCACCCGGCGCGGGACATGCTGGACACCTTCTACCTCAAAGAGAAACTGAAATTCGACCTCCCGACGAAGGCCGTCCTTCGACGCGTGGGGGAGACCCACGAACGCGGAGGGACCACCGGATCGACCGGGTGGGGGTACCGCTGGTCGGAGAAGGAGGCCCGGAGACCCGTCATGCGACCCCACACCACGGCCAACACGATCCGTTACCTCGCGGAGCACCCGGATCCGCCGCAGAAGGCCTTCATCATCGGGAAGAACTTCCGGCGGGAAGCCACGGACGCGACCCACCTCAGCGAGTTCCACCAGGTCGAGGGGGTCGTCATGGAGGAGGGCGCCAACCTCGCCATGTTGATGGGCACCATCGGGGAGTTCTATCGCAAGATGGGACTGTCCGTGCGGTTCCGCCCCGGGTACTTCCCCTACACGGAACCGAGCTTGGAGCCCGAGGTCCGTCTTCCCGATCAGTGGCTGGAGTTGGGCGGCTCAGGGATTTTCCGGCCCGAGGTGACCTCCCCGCTGGGCATCACGACCCCCGTGTTGGCCTGGGGCCTCGGCCTCGAGCGACTGGTGATGGCCCTGGAAGGGCTCGAGGACATGCGCACGCTCATCTGGAACGACATGGATTGGCTCAGGGCCTCCCGCTCCGTGATTTAGGACAAACGATAAATCGCCCTGAGCCTTCGTCGCGAGCGTCATGCCCGACGCCTCCGCCGAGATCGCCGAAGGGGAGCGGTCCCTGAGTCGCCTCGACTACGACGAGGCCTATGTCCAGTTCCGGTCCGCCGCGAAGAAAGAGCCAGAGAACGCCTACGCGCACTTCTGCCAGGCGGAGGCCGGCCTCGGCGTCAACGACCTGGAGCCCGGGGACATCGCGGGTCTGTACCAGCGGGCCATCGAGCTGGAGCCGGACAACCCCCAGTACCTGAACGCCTATGGCCTATTCTGCATCGACGTCGGCCGCTTCAAGCAGGCGGAAGAGGCGTTCAATCACGCCGCCGAAGTCGACGAAGAGAACGCCGCGCTCTACTACTCGGATTTTGCCGTGAATTACTATCGCCAGGCCCCCGTCGTGATGCAGCAATACCTCGACGCCACGACGGAGCGGATGATCGCGAAGAAGGCCGTGGATTATCTCCTCAAGGCCCTTGACATGACCGAGGATGAGATGCGGAGCCTGCTGGAATGAAGGGGGGCCGTCAGGCCCGGACTCCTGCGAAGCAGTTGGAGCAGAGGCCCTCCGGGTCGTGGAGGTGTCGCTGGCAGACGAGACGTCCGCACAACCGGCAGCTCCCCACCGCGGCCTCGGAGCAGATGTAGCAAAGGCCTCGCATCATTGGTTGGAGAAGGGGGCATCCGGGCTATTAACCTCTCGCGCGCGGCCCAGGGGACGTTCATGCGGCCTTGGGGCCGAACCCAGAATCCTCATAAGGGTTTCCTCCATGATATCGGCGTGCCAGGCGGCGAACTGGACTGCATTTTTTGTCGTATCATCCGAGGGGATGAGGAGGCCGCCCTCGTCTACGAGGACGATACCTACGTGGCCTTCATGGACATCCAGCCCATCAACCCGGGCCACATCCTCGTGCTCCCTAAGATCCATCGGGAGACCGTGTTCGACATGGACCCCGAGGAGGCCGGCGCCCTCTTTTCCCAGGCCGCTCGTCTCGCCGGGGCCGTGAAGGAGGCACTGGGCGCCGATGGGATTAACATCGGGCAGAACAACGGCCGCGCGGCGCAGCAGATCGTGCCCCACGTCCACGTGCACGTCATTCCGCGTTACGCCGACGACTCGCCCGCGGGACGCTGGCCTTCCCGGAAGGCGGTCCGCCTCGCGGACTTGGAGTCTTTGGCGCAGGCCATTCGCGAGTCGGTTTAGGGCGCGCTACATCCGCAGTTCGCCGAGGGTCGTCACCCGCTCGGCCACCGCATTGTGCTTGTGAATTGATTCCTCGCTCTCGCTGCGGACCCACACCTGGACGTCATCGGGGAAGTCGGGGTACCGCTGGAGCAGGCGCGCGAGGATCTCTCGCACCACGTCTTCGACGAAACGGGGCTCCTTGTGGGCCCGCTCTACGACTTCGGCCTCATCCCCGCGTTTCAGGATTTCGTAGCTGGGCGAGCTCAGGCTGTCCTCCACCATGTCAATGAGGTCGTTGGCCTCTACCTCGCCGCCCTCTGGGATATCCAAGAGGAACCGGGTGATGGTCCGTTGGTTGTGGGTGATGATGGGGGTCCCGTCCTCCGGCTCGTTGCCTTCCTGTGAGCGCCGAAACTTAATGGTCTCCATGGCACAGGGGCACGCCGTCATGCCCATCACCTCCACCCCCACGGACCTCTCGACGACGAGGGGGCTGCTCCGCGTCGCCCGGGCTCGGGCCACGAGGCCATAGCGCTCGGTGGTCGCCTTGCCGAGGGGGGTCTCCCGTTGGAGGAAGTAGTCCGCCTGGGAGGAGACCTCGCCGTACGTGGCGTACTCGTGTCGTTCCAGCAGCTGCCGCGCGATGTCCGCGCACACAGACTCCAGGCTGGGCACCGGGTCCCGAACGCTCTCCTCCACGATCTCGCTCACCACCTCCAGGTTGCGCGAGAGGTGAGACCCCTTCATGGTTGCGGGCAAGTCCACGAAGACGTCGAAGTCCGCCGTCAGGGTATCCGACCGATCGGGGCGGCGGATGTGCACGGGCTTCTTGACGCCGGTCACGCCCACGCGTGTCAGCTTGAACCGGAGTTCGGCGGGACGACTCTGGACATCGGGATCCAACATAAGCCGACGCTTCCTAACAGCCGCTGCTTCTTAATCCTAGTGCAAAGGGCCTGGCTACCTGCTCCTAGACCGTCACCGCCTTCCAGGCGCCCGTCTGAAAGCGCTGACCGACGATGACGGATCGGATGTAATACTCGATTGGCAGGGCGACCCAGACGCCGACGAGTCCGAGCCCGAGCTGGAACCCCAGGAAGAAACTCAGGGGAAGACGCAGCCCGTAGATCCCGACCAACGTGGCGTAGAAGGGCCAACGGGTGTCGCCGGCCCCCCGCAGGGCCCCGGACACGCTGAAGAAGAGCCCCGTAGCGGGGATGCTGAGCGCGTGAATCCGGATGAAGAGCACGGTGAGCGCGACAACCGCGGAGTCGCTCGTGAAGGCGAGTGCGATGAAGGGGGCGGCCACGAAGATGACGACGGCGGCGACGCCCATGATGAGGAGGGCCAGTTTGGTCGACTCCCGCCCGCTCCTCTCGGCCTCGGAGGGCTTCTCTGCGCCCAGATTCTGCCCGACCAACGCGGCTGCGGCGATGCTGAACCCCAGGCCCGGCATGAAGGCGAAGGACTCGATGCGGAGGCCGATGTTGTGGGCCGCGAAGGCCTCGGTCCCGAAGGAGATCACCATCGCGATCCAGATGAGGATGCCCACCTGAAAGGCCACCTGCTCCATCCCCGCGGGCGTCCCGATGCGGAGGATGCGCCGGACGATCCCGCGACTCCACAGCGGCCGCGGCCGATGGAGCCGGAGGCGTAATCTCCCGCGGAGGAAGAGGGCCAAGTACACGACGGCCCCCAGCGCGAAGGAGATCGAGGTTCCGATCGCGGCTCCGAAGACCCCCAGCGGGGGGATGACCAGCTCGAGCCCACCCAAGGCGTAGCGGGCTCCGAAGATGAGATGGAAGTTGAGGACGACATTGGAGACGTTCACGAGGAGACCGACGAGGAGCGGAGTAACCGTGTCTCCCGCGCCGCGGAGGGCCGCGATGGAGATGAACATCACGAAGAGGAACGGCGCGGCGAGAAAGACCGTCCGAATGTAGGTTCCGCCGGCGGCGACCACCTCGGGTTCTGCCCCGAAGAGGGCGACAATGGCGTCTCCGAATAGGAAGCCAACCAGGATGACGGGCAGCGAAAGGACGAGACCGAGGAGCAAGCTCTGGCCGAGAACACCGTTCGCCTTCTCGGGCTCCTTCGCCCCGATGAAGCGCGCGACCAGGGCCACGGTCCCCGAGGTGATGGAGATCATGACGGTGAAGGTGAAGAACACCATCTGGCCGCCGAAGCCCACCGCCGCGAGGGCCACCGCCGGGTCGGGGAGCCGGCCCACCATGAGCAGGTCGACGGTGGTGGTGAGGGTCTGGAACAGGTTGGCCAAGATGACGGGCCACGCCAGGGCCAGAATCGTCCGGCGCGTCGCGCCGTTCTTGCCCGAGAGCAGCCGCATGCGCGGCTCAGGTTCCTCCTTGTTATGACCCTATGCCACGAGGGAGGAGCTACTCGCCAACCAGCTGGATGAGGACCTTCCTCTGCCGGGGCTTGTTGTCGAGGTCGACGAACACCACCTGCTGCCAGGTTCCCAGAATGGGACGGCCACCGTCGAACGGAATCGAGAGGCTCGGGCCGAGGAAGGCGGCGCGCACGTGGGAGTGGCCGTTGCCGTCCTGCCACGTCTTTTGGTGCTCGTAGTCCAGGGCCTTCGGGAAGAGGCGTTCCAGCGCCCGGGGAAGGTCTTGCAAGAGCCCGGGCTCGTACTCCAAGGTCGTGATTGCGCTCGTGGAGCTGGACGAGAAGACGCAGGCAATGCCCGTCTGGATCCCGGACCGACGGATGACCTCCGAGAGCTCGGCAGTCAGGTCGCGAATCTCGACCTCGCCTTGGGTCTCAAGGGAGATCGAATCCTGAAAGGTCGCCATGGCGAGATCGTCTCAGGCCGAACCGCGATAATAGCCTTGCGGGAGACTCAGCGGAACTCCACGATCCCTCGCGGGTCGACGGGCAGGGGCGAACTCTTCTTCTGAGGGTCATCCCACTGAGCGGCGCGAACCGGCAGCTCCGCGTCCCCTTCCGGCACACTGCCAATGAAATCCGCCAGTTCTTCTCGAACGTTGAAGGGAAAGGCATCGTGTACGCGATCGCACAGGTCCAGCAGCACCCGCCCGATCGTCGCGTTGACCATCTGCGCGGCATCGCTCCGGGTCTCGATACCTGCGAGCGCGAAGGCGGCCTCGTTGTCAAGCACGACTAGCCCGTCGCATGTGCCCTCCATCGCCTCCTGGCCCTGCTGGGCGGCGGGGCCAAGGTCCTCATTGGCGAAGGGCCAGGCCAGGAACGCCAACACCGGGATGTCGCCTTCCTTCGCCAGCCGCGCGACTTCAGGTGCGACCCCGGTTCCTGTCCCGCGACCCAGGCCAGCCAGGATGAGCACGATGTCACCATCCAACATCCGCCGGAGGTCCTCGCGCTGGCGGCGCGCCGTGGCCTCCCCTATGTCGGGGTCGCCCCCGGTCCCACGGGGGAGGTCCGTGCGCAGGTGGACCTGCCGAGGGACTTGAGACAGGGCCAAGGCGTAGTTGTCCGTGTCAAAGGCCACCTTTCGGAGCCCGGCTTCCGGTTCTACCGTCCGGAGCATGTTGATGCCGGCGCCTCCCACCCCCACAAGCAAGAGGCGGGGTGCGTCGAGCTGGCCTGGGAGCGCGTTCAGGATCTCCTGAGCGGTCTCCCGTTCGATCATGCCGGACTCCTAATGTCGGTGGGGACAGGGGAGGGCGCTGTCGTGCATCCCATCCCTTCTGACAGTGCCGAAGGCACGGCCCTCTTCGCTTGCCGACGACAGATCTCCCCTGTTCACCCACACGCCTTGCAGTGTAACCCCTACCCGTCCTTTTCCAGCTCTACAGGAAAGATCTTCCCGGTCGCTCGTCCCATGGACTCTTGGTGCGCGAGGATGTCTTTCACCCGCTCCCGGGAAAGCCCTTCCTCGATGAGACGCTGGGCGGCCT
This sequence comes from Thermoplasmata archaeon, assembly GCA_046759265.1. Lineage (GTDB taxonomy): Archaea > Thermoplasmatota > Thermoplasmata > RBG-16-68-12 > JAJISG01 > JAJISK01. The sequence goes on along the minus strand of JBHIBW010000024.1, from coordinate 4,744 downwards.
GCTCCCGACTCAGGAAGTAGCCGTTCTGAATGAGGGCATCCAGGAAGTCCAGGTAGGAGGAGGGAATCTCGGCTGTCACACGGGTGCTACGTCCTTCGAGCGTTTCTAGGAGCTGTCGCAGGGCGGCACGGCACAGCTGAGAGCGGCTCGCGTACCCGGGCCTTTCCTTGAGGAGGCGATCGATCCGTGCCAGGATGTCCCGGTCGAGTCGGATCGTAATTCGCTCGTTCGTCTCCATGGAAGATGGACCTCGGTTTCCGGTATGACGCGCGTCATATCCGGGCGCTGGTCCGCCAGGCATTCGGAGGTCCCTATATAACCATTATGACGAATGTCATATCGGCTCGGACAAAGATTTCCACTGGAACCCGTTGCGGAAAAGGGTTTAAGAAACCTTGCTCCTAGGCACCGCGGATGCCTGGCCAGGGGTATGACTGGCGGACCGCGGAGGCCCGCTGGCAGGAGCGGTGGGAGGAGGCCAAGGCCTTTGAAGCCCGAGCCGACGACGCCCGGCCGAAGTACTTCGTGAACATGCCCTATCCCTACATGAACAGCCTCCTTCACCTGGGCCAGGGCTACACGTTCCTCCACGCAGAAATCATGGCGCGGTACAAGCGGATGCAGGGGTTCAACGTCCTCTTCCCACAGGCCTTCCACGTCACGGGCCTTCCCATCCTCGGCGCGGCCAAACGCGTCGCCGACGGCGAAGAGGAGCAGATGGAGATCCTTCGGAACAACGGCTTCCCGGAGGAGGAGATTCCTGCATTCGCGGACCCCCTCCACTGGATTCAGGTCTTCCCCGAGGAGACGAAGAAGGACCTCACGGCCTTCGGGGCGAGCCTCGACTGGTCCCGGAGTTTCATCACGACGGACCAGAACCCCCCGTACGACGCCTTTGTCCGGTGGCAGTTTCGGCGACTCCGCGAGGGGGACTACGTGCGCCTGGGCAAGCATCCCGTCATCTGGTGTCCACGCGACGAGATCCCCATCGGGGATCACGATCGATTCGAGGGGGAGGGGGAGGTCCCTCAGGAGTTCGTCCTCCTCAAGTTTCGCCTCATGCAGCGGTACTTGGTGGCCGCCACACTTCGACCTGAGACCATCTTTGGGACCACGAACGTCTGGGTGGACCCTGAGGCCGAGTACATCGACGCCCAGGTGGGCGACGAACGATGGATCGTGAACGAGGGGGCCGTCGAGAAGCTGCGGAGCCAGGGGAAGGACATCCGGGTCCTGGGGAAGGTGGAGGGCCACCATCTGCTCGGCCAGAGCGCGGTCTCCCCTATGGTCGGCGACCCGATCCCCATCCTCCCCACCACCTTCATCGATCACAGCATCGGGACGGGCATCGTGAGCGGCGTGCCGGGCGACGCCCCGGACGACTTGGTCGCACTCCGAGAGCTTCAGGCGGATGATGAGGCCTTGGAGAAGTACAACCTCGATGTGCCGTTTGTTCAATCCTTGGAGCCCATCGCCATCATTGACCTCGAGGGATTCGGTCCCACGCCCGCCTCGGATGTCGTCGAACGCATGGGCATCAAGCATTCGGGAGAGACCGATCGCCTCCAGCGGGCCAAGGAGGAGGTGTACCGGGCAGAGTTCTACAATGGCATTATGGGGACCCGGGCCGGCGCCTTCGCGGGATTGAAGGTGGAGGAGGCCAAGGAGAAGGTCAAGGCCCAGATGCTAGCCGACGGCCAGGCGGACCTCCTCCTCGAACCCAGCGGCCCCGTCGTGTGTCGGTGCCTGACCCCGGCCCTCGTGAAGGTGGTGGAGGACCAGTGGTTCCTCGTCTACGGCGAGCCCGCATGGAAGGCCAAAACCCACGAGCTCTTGGAAGATCTGACCCTCTACCCCGAAGCGATTCGAACGCAGTTTCACCACGTCATCGACTGGCTGCGCGACTGGGCCTGCACGCACCACCAGGGTCTAGGCACCCGGCTGCCTTGGGACGAGGGTTGGGTGATCGAATCCCTCTCCGACTCCACGATGTACATGGCGTACTACACGATCGCTCACATCCTCCAAGGGGGAGCCGTGGATCCGGAGCGGCTCACCGACGGCCTCTTTGACTACGTCTTCCTAGGCCAAGGGGACCCGCGAGAGATTGCACGAGGCACCGGCATTTCGGCCGACGTCTTGGGGGAGATGCGGCGCGAGTTTGCCTACTGGTACCCCTTTGATCTCCGGAATTCCGGGAAGGACCTGGTGCCCAACCACTTCGCCTTCATGATGTTCAACCACGTGGCCCTCTTCCCGCCGAACCTCTGGCCCCATGCGCTGGGCGTTAACGGCTTTATCTCCGTCCCCGGTCGCCGGATGTCCAAGTCCCGGGCGGGCGCCCTCTTCCTCCGGGATGCGATGAGGGACTGGGGGGCGGATGCGACCCGGCTTGGACTGGCCCAGGGCGGAGAAGGTCTCGATGACGCCAGCTTTGACACGGAGTTTGCGGAGACCGCAGGAAGACGCCTAGCCGGTCTTCATGCGGCGGTCGTCTCAAAGCCCGCGATGACCGAGGAGGTCCGACCGATCGATCGCTGGTTCCGGTCGATCCTACACCGGGCCATTCAGGGGACCACCACGGCCATGGAGTCTCTGAGCCACCGTACCGCCCTAAAGCATGCGTACTTCGACCTGCAACGGGAGTGGAGCTGGTACCTCCGACGGGTCGGCGACGTGCCGAACGGGGCCTTGTGGGAGGAGTTCCAGGAGGTGCAGGCCAAGCTTCTGGCCCCCTATGTTCCCCACCTCGCCGAGGAGATCTGGAAGGCCCTGGGGAAGCGAGGATTCATCCACGACGCTCCCTACCCGAAGGCCTCCGAGGAAGCCGTCGACTCGAGGGCGGAGGCGATGGAGGAGTTCCTGAAGGACGCCCTGGACGATGTGCGGCAGATCCTGAAGGCCACCCGTCTCGCACCGAAACGTGTCACGTTCTACACGGCGCCCCCGTGGAAGCGCGCCGTGTATGAGGTGGCGGCCCGCCTTCACGCCCAAGGCAAGCTGGATGCGCGCACCTTGATTAAGCAGGCGAGGAAGGAGTCTGATGTGGCGGACCATGGGGCGGCCCTTCCCTACTTCGCCAAGCGCCTCGTTTCAGATCGAGAGAAACGGGGTCCAGGGCGGCTGGAATCGAACGACTGGACCGTGGACGAGTCGGCCTTCTTGCGTCAGGCCATCCCGTTCGCCCAGACCGAGCTTCGTGCGGAGGTCACAGTCTACCAGGAGGGCGATCCGGACATCGTGGATCCCCTCTCCAAGGCGAATCAGGCCACGCCCTGGAGACCTGCCATCTTCGTGGAGTAGGCAGGATGGCGGAGGGGGAGGGGGGACACAAGGGTCGCAGACGACCCCCGTCGCCCCAGGCCAAGCGCCTGATGCTCGTCTCCGCGGTGGCCTCCATCGGCCTGGCGGTCGTCCTTGGAGTCGTCTTTCTTCCAATCCTCTTCGCCTTCGAGGGCCAGCCGAGGGGTCCTCTCTACATACTGGAAGGCGAGACGATCGGCAGCGAGACGCACCTTACGGTCACCACGGCCATTGCCCCTCGCCCCTATGCGGAACTGGGCATCCTGTTGGTCAACGGTTCCTCGCGCCATGAGGGGGCCCTGAACCCCAACGTTCCCGTCGGACCGGTGACCTATGCCGACGACGACAGGGATGGCTTCTTGTCCGTTGGCGATCGCTTCCAAATCCAAATCGGATCCGGTTTCGAATATGTCCTCCTCATCACCCTCTTGGACGACCCGGGCGGTGGCGGCGTCGGGCGGTATGCCTGGGCCACCTAGGCCTCTGGGGAAGCGCGCCTCCACTCGTTGTACTTGGAAATCTCCTCGAGGTAGAAGTGGCGTCGTCGGCTACGAAACCAAGAGGTCGACAGCATGGCGACCGGTGGGGAGAGGCCCACGACGAGAATCAAGGCGAGCTGAGGGAGCTCGATGGGATTCCCCAGGGCGGTGAGGAGGAAGAAGAGGCCCGGCAAGAGGACGACGGGTGCAAAGAACGCCGCCACAATGACCCAGAAGGGCAGGAGGGGCCGGGCGGCGACCCGCTTCATCGCGGCAATCTCGTCCGCCTCGTAGGGACGCACCGACGTGACCCAGCCCCTGCCCGCCTTCCGGAAAACGTCTCGAAGCTCCTCGACGACCATGGCGTACCCTCGATCCTCCCCTCGGGCGAATTCGGGGATTCCCGGCGTGAACTTCAACGTGACGGCCCGACCGTCCCGCAGCTCCAGAGCCAGCCCCAGATGCTCGACGGTGCCCACGGAGGCGGCGAACGGAGAGAGAACCGCGCCGGAGACGTAGTAGAGGCGGGGATACAGGTTTACCACCTCCTCGTACCGATAGGCGCCCCGGCCCCCTCCCAGGCGCCGCCAGAGGGGGACGGGAATCTCCAGTCCCTCTTCGTAAAGGCGCAGGGGACTCAGTCGGGCGAGCAGGATGATCCCTGCGACGGCGAGCGGCGGGGCCACCCACAACCACCACAGCTCCAGCGGGAGCCGGGTAAATGCGGCGGCGGGAATGCCGATGGCCGTGACGATGATCGTCAGGAAGAGGAGGGCGAGCAGCAGAGGGCTCGCGGGGAGGGGTCGGTACTCGAGTCGCGGATACCCCAGATCCCGCGCGTCCATGAAAATGCCAGGCGCCAGCGTTGTATAAAGACTCGCGGCACCCCGCGGTTCAATATCTTTAAGCCCACCCGCCGCTCATGGTCCCCCGACGGGCCTGTAGCTCAGCCAGGTAGAGCG
>JBHIBW010000023.1:0-15616 GCA_046759265.1 Thermoplasmata archaeon | reverse complement strand
CCTCACTCGACGAGGATCGTGTCCACTTCTTCCCGGGCGGCCATGAGTTCCCGCATGTCCCGCAGGATGTCCCGCTGTTCTTTCGCGTAGTAGATTGAGGAGTGCTCCTGGAGAAGGTGTTGGAGGAGCATCTTCACCCGGCGGAACGGGGTCACCCCATGCAGCTTGGCGTAGCTCGCGGCCCGGGCGACCCGGACCCCTCGGGTTCCCCCGGCAAACAGGGCGCCGCCCAGATTCCCTTGGGCGTTCTGCGCTCCGGCCCCCCCGCCGGCGAAGGCCTCCTCGGCCCCCGTCCCCAGGCCGGAGGCCGTGACGGGGATGATGTGACCGTACCCGAAGATGCGTCCGAGGACCCCTTGCTTCGTCTCCATGTCCGACACGTTCTCGAAGAGGATGCTGCGCTCGCTCTTCGTCAGGATGCCCGCCCGGAGAATGAGGCGCAGGTCGGTGACCACGTACGTGTGGGTCCGCCGGTAGAGGTCCACCATCGCCATCCCGACGAGGGCCAAGACCACGGAGTAGAGCGGAAGGAAGAACGGGTTGGCCCCCACCTCGGGGGACTGCAGCGTGATGTACAGCGCCAACGCGATGATGGCAATGTAGGTCGCGAAAACGGACCATCGAATCGTGAGGACCGAGACCGCGATGCCAAAGACGGAGAGGGCCACGGTCCAGATGACGAATCGAACGGCGACGATGCCCGGCATGTACCCGAGGAAGTCCTCGAAGGAGACCCAACCGGAGACGGCGTTGAAGAGAAAGCCGATGCCGAGACCGAGGCCGATCAGGAAGAGGAAGGGGGAGTGGAAGCTGAGGAACGAGAGGGAGTGAGGCTGAAGCTCCGCGCGAATCTCCTCGTTCCGAAGCAGGTCGTACTTCGGTTTCCACGGACCGGGAATCCGCCGGAAGGCGTTCCTCAGTCGTACTACGAATCGCGAGGGCACCCCAATCCCTTAGGACGGCGCCGATGCCCCTTTTCGCTTAAAAAGATTGCTACGGAGCGAAGAGCTCCACCTTCAGGCCTTGACCCCGTCGCCCCACGCCTGCCTCTTGACACGTCGGAAGCCCATCCCCTCGGTCAACTGAATGGACGCCTGGTTGTCCTCAAAGACCTCGGCCGCGGCCATCTTCCCTTTCGCGAACACCTTCTCTGCGGTCGCGGTGGTCACAGTCTTGGCATACCCCCGCCCCCTAAAGGCCTCCTTGACGTGCAGGAACCCGAGCATGACGACGCGGTCGGTCTCGAAGTGGGTCATGTCCCAGGCGACGAGCTCATCGTCGACCTCGATGCCCGAGGAGATCCCCGCCTCGATGCGACGACGCACGTAGGCCGAGCTCTCTCGCTCGGGCGACCAGAGCGCGGCGATCGTGCCGGCCTCCTCCGGCTTCACGGGTCGGGTCTCCCTGACGCGGGTGGGACGGAGATCCGCCGGACCCATCTGGTAAAGCCACACGGGGGGCCGGAACGTCGCCGCGATCCCCGTCTCAAGGTGAGGCACCAGCTCCACGTCGACGGATCGCGGGCGATACTCCCCGTTCGGCAGGTGGTGGATCAGGTCCATGATCTTCTCGGGTGGATCCGCGGCCGCGACCAGGCCCCCCGTGTGCGGGCGGATGCCCAGGACGGCGCGAGGCCGACGGGTGTCATCCACCCAGACGTGCACGTCCTCGGCCGGAAAGCCGAGGAGGTGGATGACATGTGCGTAGCGCACGGGCTCGGTCTCGAGCCATGACCTCAGTCGACGTAGGCCCTCGGCGGTCGGCTCCACGCCCGACCTAGCGCCCGCGGGTATAAAGGGGGTGATCCGGCGGCCCGATCCGCCTGACCCTAGATGCCCAGCTTCTCGCGGTAGGCTCGGATGTCCAGCAACCCGTGGCCACTGATGTTGAACACGATGACCTTCTCTTCGCCGGACTCTTTGCAGGCGAGGGCCTCGTCAATGGCCCCCGCGACGCTGTAGGCCGATTCCGGGGCCGGAAGGAACCCCTCCGCCGCGATGAAGGACTGCGCGCGCTGGAACACGTGCAACTCGTCGGCGGGGTAGGCAAGCGTGTCGATGAGGCCTCGACTCCGCAGGAGGCTGAGGATCGGGGCGGCCCCGTGGTAGCGGAGGCCGTCCCCCATGATGGGCTGCATGTCGGTCTGGTGGCCGAGGGTGTACATCTTCAGCATGGGGGTCAGCTCCGCGTGGTCCGCGAAGTCGTATCGATACTCGCCCTGCAGGTTCGGGGCGGCCTCGCTCTGGGTCGCCAGGAACCGGATTCCTCCATCGCGGAAGGCCTCCTCCACGAACGGGAGAATGAAGCCTCCGAAGTTGCTTCCGCCCCCGAGGCAGGAGATCATCACATCGGGGGTCTCATCGACTCGCTCCAGCTGGGCCTTGGTCTCCAGCCCGATGACAGTCTGGTGGAGCAGCACGTGGTTCAGGACGGACCCGAGACAGTAGATCGTCTCCTCCTCCCGCTCGGCCTCCTCCAACCCCTCTGACACCGCGATCCCGAGCGAGCCCGGGTGCTCCGCGTTCTCCTGCAGAAGCCGGTTCCCCACGCGGGTCCGCTCGCTCGGAGAGGCCACGACGTCGGCGCCGTAGGTCTTCATGAAACCGCGCCGCTCCGCCTTCCAGTCGTAGACATTCCGAACCCAGTAGACGACCGCATCGAGCCCGACGAGGGCGGCGGCGTACGCGACCGCGGTGCCCCACTGCCCGGCCCCGGTTTCCGTGGCCACCCGTCTGTACCCTTCCTCACGCGCGTACCACGCCTGCGCCAGCGCCGTGTTGACCTTGTGACTCCCGGTGGGGGAGTAGAATTCGGCCTTGTAGTAGAGCCGGGCGGGCGTCCCGAGCTTCTCCTCCAGGCGAGACGCGCGGAAGAGGGGTCGCGGTCGGCCCGCCTGCTCGTAGAGGTCCTGGATGCCCTCCGGGATCGAGATCCAGCGCTGGTCGGACGCCTCCTGCTCGAGCGCGTGACGGAGCAGCACTTTCTCCAGGCGCTTCAAGCGCGGTTGCCCTTCCTCCGGGTCCGTCGGGGGCGGCAACGGCTCCGGGAGATCGGGGAGGATGTTGTACCAGGCGCGCGGCCTCTCCTCGATGGGAAGCTGGATGAGTCTTCGTTCCCGCGCCGTGTCCGTCCCCCGCCCCGCAAAAGGAGGTCGCTCTTAAACCATTGCGCCGGCGCCCCGAATCTCGGAGAGAATCCGGTCCGCCGCACGCGAGGGACTCTCGCTCTGCGTGATGCTCCGTCCGACGATGAGGTAATCCGCGCCGGCCTGGAGGGCCTCCGCCGGCGAGCCGCCTTGGACGCCCACCCCCGGGGCGAGGATCTGGAGGGAACCGACCAGGTCACGGAGTTGCCGGATCATGGCGGGCCGGGTCGCCCCGACCACGATCCCGGCCGCCCGCTCTTGGACCGCGAGTCGGGCCAGATCCTCCGCCTGGGGAAGGAGGAAGCGCTCCGCGCCGGGATGACTCATGGCGGTCACCACGAACACGTCCCCCTGGGCGACCTCCACGCAGGCCCGAAGGGAGTCCGTCCCCGGAAAGCCGTGGACGATGACGCCGGAGGCCCCGTGGTCGAATACTTGCTCCACGATGAGTCGATTCGTGGCCGGGATATCGGCCACCTTGAAGTCGCAGAGCACCTCGCCGAAGCGGCCCAACGTGTCGACGATGCCCAGGCCGGCGGCGAGAACGAGAGGGTAGTTCACCTTGAACGCATCACACTGGGAGGTCGTCGCCTCGGCAATCTCGACCGCCAGCTTGGCCTCCGGGACATCGAGGGCGATGATCAGCCGTTTCTCCTTTCGCATGCAGCCGTCTCCGGGCCTCCGTAGCCGCCCCCTGAGAACAGCCTCATTACTTTTATGTAGTCGCCGAGCCGACGCGAGCAGGGTCGATGGTCACCGAGTATCAGATGAAGACGAAGGTGTGCCTGGTCGGGGAGGCGGCCGTCGGCAAGACGAGCCTCATCCGCCGGTTCGTCCAGGACATCTTCGACGACTCCTACATCACGACCCTCGGGGCGAAGGTCTCCAAGCGAGAGATCCAGGTGGAGGTCCCGGAGAAGGACCTGCTCATCCAGATGGACATGGTCATCTGGGACATCATGGGGGAGAAGGGGGTCCGCGACCTATTGCGCGAGGCCTTCTTCAGTGGCGCGAAGGGGATCCTGGCCGTCTGTGATCTCACCCGGTACTCCAGCCTGAAGGAACTGGACGACTGGGTCCAATCCGTCTTCCAGGTCGTCGGGGAGATTTCCGTGGTCTATGCGGTGAACAAGAACGACCTTCGAGACGAGGTGATGCTCTTGTACGGGGAGGAGGACATCGAGATGTCGGCCCATGCCTTCGACGCCGCTTACTACTACACCTCCGCCAAGACGGGGGCGAACGTGCAGATGGCCTTCCAGCGGTTGGCGGATGACATCGTGCGAAGGAACCTGCCGACGGACATCAAGGTCGAGCCTTAGCCGAAGAGGCGCAGGACGATCACGGCATACCCAAACAGGATCATGCCGAGAGAGATGAGCCAGAACAGGCGGAGGATCCACGCCCGTTTCTTGGGATCCTCCCACCAGTCCTGGAACCGGCTCACGCCGCAGCTTCCTTGAAGCGCTTCAATCGGAAGATGTTCTCCCGTTCCATCTCCTCGAGGCGAAGCGTGATGAACCGTTCCGTGTCCTCGAGTTCGGGGATGACCCGATGCTCCAGGGCGTTGACGCGACGTTTCACCTTTTCGATCTCCTCGATGAGGCGGCGCATGGTGGTCTCGATCTCCGCCGCCACGATCACGTCCTCGACCAGCTCCTCGTAGGCCTCGGCTGCGGCGTCGATGCGAGGAGAGGTGCCGATGATGCCGTATCCGCGCTCGTCCACCCGCTTCCGTACCCTCTCCGCCTCGATCTTGGGCACGACGATGCCCATGACGTTGCGCGTGGTCAACTCCAGCTCCGGCTTTTGGAGGAGGGCGTACGAGGCAGATCGCACGCCGACGCGCCCCTCGATGGCCGAGGCCACGGCGAGCTTGCCGGCCGCATCCTGGTATCGATCCACGATGCCGGACCGGATCTCCCGGGCCCGCTCGAGGACTTGGAAGAACTCGAGCATGAGAGCGTCCCGCTTGAGCTTGAGGAGGCGGTGGCCCCGCCTTGCCGTCTTCAGCGTCTTTCGAACTTCCAGTAGTTGGGAACGGGTGGGCTTGTACTCGGCCAGCACCATCTAAGCCGCCGCCTTGGGCCGGTGGGCCGGATGGTAGGCGTCTAGGGTCTGCCGGTCGATCTTGGTGAGCCACGCCTCGTCCAGTGTGGCCAAGAGCTCCCATCCGATTTCCAGGGTCGTCTCGATGTCCCGGTCCTCCTCCGGCCCCTGTCGGATGAACTCGTCTTCGAAGCGGTCAGCGAAGTCCAGCAGGCGACGGTCCCGCTCCGCCAGCGCCTCCTTCCCGACGATGGCCATGAGGCCGCGGGCGTCCCTTCCCTCGGCGTAGGCGGCGTACATCTGGTCGGAGACGGCCTTGTGGTCCTCCCGGGTCCGCTCAGCGCCGATGCCGGCGTCCATGAGGCGGGACAGGGAGGGCAGGGGGTTGATCGGGGGGTAAATGCCCTTCCGGTGGAGTTCCCGCTCCACGGCGATCTGGCCCTCTGTGATGTAGCCGGTCAGGTCGGCGATGGGGTGGGTCCAATCGTCGTCGGGGATGGCCATGATGGGAATCTGGGTGATGCTCCCCGGCTTCCCGTGGATCCGCCCGGCCCGCTCGTACATCGTGGCAAGGTCTGTGTATGTATAGCCCGGATACCCCCGCCGTCCGGGCACCTCTTCCCGGGCCGCCCCGATCTGCCGGAGGGACTCTGCGTAATTCGTCATGTCGGTGAGAATGACAAGCACGTGCATCCCTAGGTCGAAGGCGAGGAATTCGGCTGCGGTGAGCGCCATCCGCGGTGTGATCAACCGCTCGACCGCGGGGTCGTCGGCCAGGTTAAGGAACAGGGCGGCCCGCTTGAGGGCCCCCGTTCGCTCGAAGTCGTTCATGAACTGGCTGGCCTCCTCGTGGGTAATGCCCATGGCGGCGAAGACGACTGAGAACGGCTCGACAGCGCCCGGCACTTTGGCCTGCCGCGCGATCTGGAGCGCGATTTCGTTGTGCGGCAAGCCGGCCCCGGAGAAGAGCGGGAGCTTCTGGCCCCGGACGAGAGTGTTCATCCCGTCGAGCGTCGAGATGCCTGTCTGAATGAACTCGCTAGGATGGGCCCGGGAGAATGGGTTGATGGCGGCCCCGACGATTTCCCGCCGGTCCTCCGGGATGATCCGGGGACCTCCATCGATCGGATCCGCGCTTCCGGAGAGGACGCGGCCCAGCATGTCTTGAGCGACGCTGAGACGGATGGTCTCCCCGAGGAACTTCACGCTCGAGGCCCGATCGATGCCCGCGGTCCCTTCGAAGATCTGGACCACAACCATGTCATGGGAAGTGTCAAGGACCTGGCCACGGCGCTTCTCCCCCTCGGGCAAGGCCACTTCGACGAGTTCCGCGTACCCGACCGGCTCGGTCTTCTCCACGAAGACGAGGGGACCCGCGACTTCCGTAATGGTCCGATACTCCTTCACCATCAGCTCGCCTCCAAGGCCCGGAACTCCTCCTCCATCTGCGAAAGGGTCGATTCCAGCTCCTTCTCGAACCCCTCCTCGTACTTCACCCGAGAGAGGAGAGCCCGCGAGGGGAGGTTCACGATCTCCCGCAGCGGCACCTCCAGGCGCTGGGCCCGCTGGCCCAACTCGCTGAACCGGTGAATCGCCTCAATCAGGGCAAACTGTCGTTCCAACGTGAAGTACGTATCCACCTCGTGGAACGCATTCTGTTGGAGGAAGTACTCGCGAATCATGCGGGCGACCTCCAGCGTCAACTGCTGGTCCTCGGGGAGGGCGTCGGCCCCGACGAGACGGACAATCTCTTCCAGCTCGGCCTCCTCCGCCAGCACACGATAGGCCCACGAGCGGATCGTCGGCCACGCATCGTTCACGTTCTGCCGAAACCAGTCCTCCAGGAATGGGGCGTACAGGCTGTACGAGGTCAACCAATTAATGGAGGGGAAGTGGCGGCGCTCCTTGAGTTTCGTATCGAGCGCCCAGAAGACCTTGGCGATCCGGAGGGTGCCCTGGGTCACTGGCTCTGAGAAGTCTCCGCCCGCGGGGGAGACGGCGCCCACGACGGAGATGCTTCCTTCCTCCCCCGAGAGAGTGGTTGCCCGTCCAGCGCGTTCGTAAAACTCCGAGAGCCGGGCGGATAGGTAAGCCGGGAACCCCTCCTCGCCGGGCATCTCCTCCAGCCGCGAGGAGATTTCTCGCATGGCTTCGGCCCAACGACTCGTGCTGTCGGCCATGAGCAAGATGTGGTAGCCCATATCTCGGTAGTACTCCGCGAGCGTGATCCCAGTGTACACCGACGCCTCCCGGGCGGCGACGGGCATGTTGCTCGTATTGGCCACGAGGACCGTCCGTTCCATAAGCGGGGCGCCCGTGTAGGGATCCACGAGCTCGGGGAAGTCCCTCAGGACTTCGGTCATCTCGTTGCCGCGCTCGCCGCAGCCGATGTACAAGACGACCTTTGCGTCCGACCAGCGGCTGAGTTGATGTCCAGAGACCGTCTTGCCCGTCCCAAACCCGCCCGGGATGGCCGCCGTGCCTCCCTTCGCCAAGGGAAAGAAGAAGTCGAAGACCCGCTGTCCCGTGACCAGGGGAATGCTCGGCGTGAGGCGCTCCTTGACCGGACGCGCCCTTCGTACGGGCCTGGTCTGCATCGTCAGGAGGTCCGCGCCGCCGTCCAGGCTGACCACGACGTCCTCCACGTTGACTGTGCCCTCTCTTACCTCCTTGACCGTGCCCGCGGCATCAGGAGGGGCGAGGACGCGGTGTTCGACGTGCTCCGCCTCGGGTACGGTCCCAATGACCTGCCCCCCGACGACCTCGTCTCCCTTCTTGACCGACGGTTGGAATTGCCACTCTTTCGTCCGGTCCAGCGCGTTCGCCCGTACGCCTCGTAGGATGTAGTCCCCCATGCGATCGGCGAGGGTCGGGAGCGGTCGCTGGACGCCGTCGTAAATGCTCCCGAGAAGCCCCGGTCCCAACTCCACAAGGAGGGGCTGCCCCGAGTCCACAACCTTTTCGCCGGGTCGCAGGCCGCTGGTCTCTTCGTAGACTTGGATGATCGTCCGGTCCCCGCTGAGGCCAATGACTTCGCCCATGAGCTCCTCCTCCCCGGCGAACATGACGTCGTACATGCGTGGCCGAAGCCCCGTTGCCGTGACGACGGGTCCTGCGACCCGAAAGATCTCCCCTGCGCTCCCCGCCTCTGCCATGTCCGCCCACCTAGGTTGTTTGAAAGAGATCGATCCCGATGGCGCGCTTGACCTTGGTGCGGAGGTCCTCCTCTTCGGCGCCGCCCACGGCGATGACCACCGGTTGCGCCACCACCTCGAGGCGTCTTCGGAGGCCCGCCGAGAGGCCGGCCATTTCGTCGCTCCGGAGGACCAGGATACCGACATCCTCGTCGGCCAGCAACCGGTCCACCGCTTGCTCGAGCTGGCCGGGGGCCGCCCCGACGGCCTTGCGGATGCCCGCAAGGCGGAAGCCCAGCACGAATTCCTCGCTCCCCACGACCGCGATTTCCATCAGACCACCAACATCTCGCGGATCTGCCCCACGTCCAGCCCGCTCTCCTTTCCTCGGGCGATGATTCGGATGTTCTCGACCTCGCGGGTCTTGGAGATGACGTAATCCAGAACGGGTAGGATGGAGAGGGGGTGCAGGTTGGCGCCCGTGCTCGCCTGGCTCAAGAGCCACTTCTCCATGGCCCGGATCCCGCGGGCCAAGTCGCCCCCCTCCTCCTGGAGGTGCGGGGCGAGGGTTTCGTGGTAGGGGGTGTCGCGAAGGCGCTGCAAGACGGCCAACAGGTCCATCTGGGCCATCTCCCGCAAGCCGGATCGACGGAGGTGGCGTCCCCGCGGAATGAACAGTTGGTGTGGCTGCAGGCCTTCGACCCCCAGGATGCGAAGGAGGGTCTTGAGGTTCACGACATCAATCTCCAGGCGGACAAAGTTGTGGAAGAGCGTCGTCGGCTCGGAGGACGGGGGAATCGCGTCCAGGAGGTGCACGTAGTAGAGGCGGTCCAGCAGATCCTCGTACGGAGCGAGGGTGGTGACCTCGTCCGGCGAGGCAGTGAGGCCCAGGACCGCGGGGAGGTAGGGCGTGTCCTCCAACTCCTCCACGACCTCCTCAATGGTCTCCAAGGCAACCAGCCGTTCGAGGAACGCGAGGCCCAGGCTCCCGGCCGCGATCGCGTCCTCCAGGATCTCCTCCTCCGCCGCCCCGTAGAACTTACCCCGCAGGATCGTCTTGACGTTCCAGACGTCCCAGCGATCCAGGTAGTGGCCGATCATGTCCCGGAGGGGTCCCTCGGAGAAGCCGATGATCTGGGTGAAGACCGTCGCCAGGTTGTCTCGGGTGGCCATCTCCACAAGGTCGACGCCGTCGTAACGCGCGCCGAGGGACAGCATTTCATCGTGGTATTGGCCCTCCCCGAGGAAGCGGGCGATGGCGGGGATCCCCATCTGGAGGAGACGCTCGTAGGTCTCCGCGGGCAGCAGCAGGGACTTCTTGGCTTTGACCCGCGCCGTGACGTAGGGGTAGTTGCCCCGGTCCAGGGGGAGCCGGTCGACCGCTGTCTTGAGGAGGTCGGCGTACGTGTTCTCCGCGGCCATCGCTACCCCTCTTTCCACAGGATGTCGGCCACGTCGCGGACGGCCTGCTCCCAGAGTCCATCTAGGAACGTGTCGAAGGTGAGGTCAACGCGCTGGTCGCCGGCCTCCGCCTCGATCACGAAGCCCCCGAGGACTTCGAGGCCGCCTTCGACGCGGACCCCCGTGAGGCGCCTGAGAGTCTTCACGTCGCGCTCGTTACAGCGGACGAGACCGCGCTCTAGGTCGGCCCGGTTCTGCTCGACGAGGCTCTCCAGGAGTCGGTCGTTGCTCTCCAAGTCGCCAAGGCGGCCGGCGGCCGCTTCCCGCACCTCGTCGAGGATTTCCTTCTGGGCCTGGAGGAGGGCCTTGCGGGCCTCGAGTTCCGCCCGCGCAATCTCCCGGACGTCCTCCCGGGCTCCCTGGTCCTCGGCCTGGCGCAATCGCTCGCTCCGGCGCTCCTCCCCCTTCGTCCGCACCTCGGCGAGCATCTGCTCGCGTTCCTTCCGGGCCGCTTCGAGGATCTCCTCGAACTCTCGCTGGCCCTGCTGGCGTATCTCTTCAATCATCCGCTCGAGGGACATGGACCGGCTCGACTATGGGACAACACCCGCCTCGGCCACCCCTGGGATGAGACCCACTAGGATGATGCCGATGACGAACCCGAAGATGATGATGGTCTCAGGAATGACCATCAGCACGAGGCCTCGTCCGAATAGTTCCGGTTTCTCTGCCATTACACCGATGGCCGCGCCACCGATGACCTTCTCGGCCCAGGCGGTCCCGATGGCGGTGCCGAACAGAGTCAGCCCCGCCGCAATCGCGACCATGCCCGCCGCTAAGTCTCCCATGTTGGTTTACCTCCTTCACGATGTTTCGACGCTTGGAACCCCGAAGGGCTTGAATGGGACCCCGTTCCCATGGAAGAACTTGGTGAAAAACTCCACGTAATTGAGTCGAAGGGCCTGGATGCCTGCGGAGATGCCGCCTAGGAGGAGGACGAGCATCTGCGCGAGGACCAGGAACACGAAACCGACAAGGGCCAGGGCGATCCCGCCGGCGAAGATGAGCCCGCCGAAGATGACCGTGTTCAGGGCCTCCGCCATTGCGGCCTTGGCGATCCCGATTGCGGCGAGCCTAGTGTAGGAAATGATGTTCGCCAGGAGGCCCGCGGCCTCGATGGGTGCAAGGAAGCCCGCGATGTTCATCGGTTTCCGTGACGCTTCGAGGTAGACGATGAGGCCCAGGCCCAGGGTAATGAGAACGAGGGAGATGACCGGGACCTCGATCCCGAAGATGGTGATGGCGAGGCGCGGAATCGGGAGGAGGATCGTGTTCCATAGGAAGTTCGCAATGGGATTCGTTGCGACCTGGGCCAAGATAATTAGGAAGATGCCTACGAGAACCGCCAACCACCCCGCCTTGACCACGGCGTGCCGCCTGTCGACGCGCGCTTCATTGACGATCCCGATCACGTAGCCCAGGCTAAGGTGGAGAAACCCAAAGAGGACGGAGATGATGAGCATCTCCCCCACGTCGGTGAGCTTGTGGAGCTGGGCGAAGAAGGGGATGTTGATGCCGAAGGTCTCCCAGGTTAGGATCTGCTCTCCCCCAGACACGGGCTGGGCGCCGCCGCTCGGGAGGGCCTCCAGCGGATGGAAGGGGATGCCGAAGGCCTCCGCGAAGACGAAAGTCCCGAAGAGCATCGCGAAGATGCCGCCCAGCACGAGAACGGCCATCAGACCGCGGAAATCCGAAGGGGGCGGGACGAGGCGGAGTCCGAGTAGACCTAGGAGGATGAACAGCAGCCCATACCCCAGATCGCCGATCATGAATCCGAAGAAGACCGGGAAGAACACGAACAACGCCAGGGTCGGATCGATTTCGCCGTACTTCGGCGTCGAGAAGAGGTTCGTCAGGAACTCGAAAGTCCGAGCGGGCCTGGGGTTGTCCAGGAGAACGGGGGGATCGTCCTCCTCGGGCGGATTCTGAAGGTCAACGTAGAGCGTCTCCAATCTCTCGAGGCGCCCTTGGACTTCTGGCCATCGATCCAGAGGGACCCACCCTTCCGCGACGAAGGAGTGGTCGCTGGCGGCGAACAGGAGTGGGGCCTCGGCCTTTTCGATCTCGACTGTTAGGAGGGCCTCAGCGGAAATGACGAAGTCGGCGTACCTCTCGCGCAGTCGGGTCAACCGGTCGCGAACGGCCTCAAGGCGGGCCCGCCACTTCTCCCTTTCCTCGAGGAGGCGCTGAAGGAGGACGCGGGGATCACCCTCTTCGCCCGGTATCTCCAAGGAGGCGAAACCCTGCCTGACGAGGTAGTCTCGCACATCCTCCCTCCGGGACGCATCTGCGAAAATTGCGACAGCATCCGCGCTCTGGAAGGCTTCGTAGCGCTCCGTGACTGCATCCAGGCCTTCCAAGTCGCCGCTCAAGCGGCCAACAAGGACGACCAGGTTCTCATATCGCGCGTAACGGCCCAGATCCAGGCCGAGGGCCGCGAACGGCCGAAGGGCGTCGATTCGAAGACTCTGTTCCGCGAGGAGTTCGTCGATCCGCTTGCGCGAATCTTCCTCTTCCCGAATGTTGACCTCGAGGGTGAGGATCCGTTGCTCCGTATCTGCACCCGCTTCGACAGCGGCGGGGGCTTGCGCAGTCTCGACCTCCAAGATCGAGGCGATGGAGCGGAGTTTGAGAAGGGACTCCGAGACGTCGGAGGCCTGTGGGAGGGGCGTCCCAAGGGCAAAGGTCTCATCCTCCCCCAGGTGCTCCACGACGTGGAGGGCCTTCATCTCGTAGAGGGCCTCAATGGTGGGGGCGAGCTGGTCCCGTGGGCCCGCGACTAGGACCCGGGCCATCTCTTTAGCCCTGAGCATGAATGGCCTCCTCGAACCTCCTCAGCAACTGCTGGACGGCGGAGTCGACGTGGGCGCGGGCGGCCTCTTTCACCGCGTCTGCTTCCCGCTGTCCCTCGGCGAGGATCTCCTGTCGCTTCGTCTCAATCTTCTCGCGCGCCGCCGTGAGGATCTCCCGAAACGCCTCTTCCGCCTCGTTTCGGAGTTCGTCCTCGAGGTTCAGGGCCTCTCGCTTGGCCTCGCGGAGGACGCGCTCCCGCTCCTCCTCGGCCTGCGCCTTCTGCCCGTGAACCTCCCGCTCGACTTCGCGGATCCGATCCAGGGTTTTCAGCTTGGAGGCCATCGCCGGGCTGAGCTAGATTTGGGGGCGACTTAAAGCTTACGAGGGGTCCGTTTTTGGGACCTCCAGGACGGGGGAACCTCCCCCGCGCCAGCCGAGCCGGAGGCCGGAGAATCTGTAAAGGGGAGGGAGTCCTGAAGGCATCATGGACGGTTCGGGCAACGCGCTGGCCTTCGATCCGGAGAGGCAGGCGTTGGCAAGACGGCGCCTGCGGGAGTCCCTCGTCTGGGGGTTCTTCGGCATCACGGTGTCCATGCTGGGGGTGTTCCTCACGCTGCCCACCGGTCTGTCCCTTCGCTTGGAAGCTTGGGCCCTCTCCTTGACGACACACCCATGGGGGGTCGTCGCCGTGTACGTGGTCGTCGGCTACCTCGTCCTGGCCGTTCTCGCGCTGCCGCTCCGCGTCGTCGGACGACGCTCGGAGCTAAAGTATGGCCTCACACGGCAGTCGTGGCCCTCCTGGGCCCTCGACCGTCTCAAGTCCACCGTCCTGGGCCTGCTTTTTGCCCTCCTCGCGATCGAAGTCCTCTATTGGACCATCCGAAACTTCGGGGAGGTCTGGTGGGTCGTCCTTTGGATTCTCTCGATCGGCTTCTCCCTCCTAGCGGGGTTTCTGGGTCCGGTCTTCCTACTGCCGCTCTTCTACCGCGTGGCGGAGCTCAAGGATCCGGGCCTCCGCGACCGACTCCAGGATCTCTCTGCGCGTGCGGGGGTCCGGGCCATCGGGGTCTACGAGTTCCGTTCCAGCGCGAAGACCGAGCGGGGCACCGCCGCGGTGGCGGGCCTCGGCCGCACGCGTCGGATCTTGCTGAGCGACCACATCTCTCGGGAGTACGCGGGCGAGGAGGTGGAGGGGATACTTGCGCACGAACTGGCCCACCACGCCAATCGAGACGTGGCTCGCTCCCTCCTCGTGTCGGCACTGCTCTCGCTTCTCCTCCTGCTGGTCCTGGACCGCCTCGTTCGGGGGACGATGGGTGCCTACGGGATCGCCAGCCTAGACCAGGTCGCCAACCTCCCCTTGTTCATCTTGTTTGGAGGCCTGTTTTACACCCTCACCGCCCCACTCAGCCGCGCCCTCTCCCGGCGGCGCGAGGCCCTCGCCGATCGAAGGGGGGCCGAACTGTCGGGCCATCCCACGGGGATGGCTCGGGCCCTGATCAAGCTGCATGACCAGAACCTCGGCCTCGCGGACCCGCATCCGTGGATTGAGCGCCTCTTCTACAGCCATCCCAGCGGGCGGCGCCGTGTCCGCCGCCTGCTCGCGCGGCAGCGCGGAGCGGGGGACGCCTAGCACGGTTGAAAACCCTCAAAAAGGGGGGTACTCATGAGGACAATACGCCTCCGGGCCCTACGGGGGCTGGAAGGAGTCACGCCGATTCCATGGACGCCATCGACCTGAGAGACATCCGGGTCCGCCTCAAGCGGACCACGGTTCTGGAGGACATCACCCTCAACGTCCAGGTCGGCGACTTTGCCGCACTCATCGGCCAGAACGGGGCGGGGAAGACCACCCTGATCAAGGTCATCCTCGGCCTTCTTCGTCCCCAACGGGGTCAGGCCTTCGTGTTCGGCGAACCGGTCGAGACCTTCCAGGCCTGGGAGCGAGTCGGGTACATCCCGCAACACGCCACCCACATCGACGCGCGGTTTCCGGCCTCCGTCCGCGAGATCGCGTCCTTGGGCCGCGTCGCGCCCCGGGGGCTTCTCCGGTTCCTCTCTCCCCTGGACCGCGAGGCCGTGGACCGGGCGCTGAACACCGTGGGCATGCGGGCCAAGGCACGCGTCCGGGTGGGGGACCTCTCCGGAGGCGAACTGCAGCGCGTCCTCATTGCGAGGGCGTTGGCCACCGAGCCGGACCTCCTCATCCTGGACGAACCCGCGGCGGGGGTGGACCCCGGAACGCAGGAGGGGCTCTACGGCTTCCTCCGCGAGCTGAACGAAGAGCGAGGCCTCACGATCCTCCTCTCCACGCACGACCTGGGCGCAGTCATGGAGATGGCCCGGACGGTCGCGTGCATTAACCGTCGACTCGTGTGCCATCGTCCCGCGTCTGAGGGCCTCACGACCGAGGAACTCGTGGAGACGTACGGGTCCCCCCTGGCGGCTGCCACCCATAGCCACTGAGGTCTGCCATGACACTGATCGAGCTCCTCGGGACGGAGGTCGTTCAGTTGGCCCTCCTCGCAGGGGTCCTCGTGGCCGTCGCCGCCGGCCTCATCGGGAGTTTCGTCGTTCTCCGAGGCATGTCCCTCTTGGGGGACTCCCTTGCCCATGCCTCGTTCAGCGGGATCGCCGTCGGACTCGTGCTCGGGGTGGCCCCCTTCCCCTTCGCCTTGTTGAGTGCGGTGGCGGCTGGCCTCAGCATCCACCTCCTGGAACACCGAGGGATCGTTCGAGGGGATACGGCCATTGGGATCATCTTCGCGGGTGGCCTGGGTATCGGCATCATTCTGGCCACGACCGCCGGTTTCGAGGCTGAGCTCTTGGAGGCTTTCTTTGGCAACATCGAAATGGTCACCGCGGGGGACCTCGTCCTCCTGGGGGCTCTCCTCTCGGTCCTCCTCCTCTCGATGGTCGGGCTCTACAAGGAGTACGTCTACCTCACGTTCGACGAGGAAACCGCCGAGGCGAGCGGGTTGCCTACCCATGCCCTGAACGTCCTGTTCGTCGTGCTGACCGCCGTCGCCGTGGT